>WFRT01000330.1 GCA_015486445.1 Pseudomonadota bacterium
GATTCCGTAAAAAAGATAGAAGTCGAACAAGCTCCGGGCCCGGGAGAGCAGGACCAGGGCCAGGGCCAGCCAGAGGGCCCCGGCCGGGATCACCAGGCGGGGGCCGAAACGGTCGATGAACCAGCCGGCCGCCAGGGCGAAGAAGTAGTGGGCGATGGTAAACAGGGAGAAGATTCCGGCGGTCGAGGCCCGAGTCCAGGAAAAATCGTTGAGGATGGCGACATAGAAAACCGAAAACGAATACCAGACCCCGAAGATTACGCCCAGAGTCAGGAAGGAGACCGCAACGATCATCCATCCATAGAAAAAAGGCAGTTTTTTCAGCTTGTTGTGCATCGATTTCGGACCTTGTTCACGGGGTTGCGAAAGCTTGGACTTCTAACAGTTTGACAACGGCATTGCAATAGCTTTGTCGCCGGCCGGAAAGTCCGGTTCGAGTTATCAGGAGGAAAGTTTGAGATTCTTTCCGTTGGTTTTTCTTCTGCTTTTCATGGTGCCGTTGTTCGGGGCCTGCGCCGGCCGGACGGCGGGCGACCACTTCGACGGCTCCCCCTACGTCGATCCCGCGACCCTGAAAAAGGGCGAGATTATCCATATCCCGACCGGCACCCGCCTGAGTTCCGGGGAACTCTTCCGCCTGCTCGAGTGTGATCGCGTCGTTTACGTCGGCGAAGGTCATGACAATATTTACGACCACCAGGTGGAACTCGAGGTTATCCGGGAGTTGGCCCGGCGGCGGCCGGGCCGGGTGGTGGTCGGTTTTGAGATGCTGGCCGCGGTCCACCAGGATGAAATTGACGACTGGCTGGCCGGCCGGGTGGGCGATAAGGAATTCATCCGCGTTTTCGCTGCCGACTGGGGCGTGCGGAGCTACCCTTATTACCGTGAAATCTTCAATTACCTGAAACGGGAAAAGATTCCGATTCGGGCTCTCAATGTCAGCCGGGAAGAGAGGGCCGCCCGCATGGGACGGATGATGGCGGAAGCCCGGCCGCCGGCCGATAAAAACACCGCTGGAGCCGGTCCGGCCCTAAATGAGGACGGGATGCCGTCCGGCGCACCGCCCGACCCCTACCAGGAGAAGGCCCTGCGGGCGATGTTTGCCGGCCACGCCGAGGGCCACGGTCGTTTCGATCTCTTTTTCAAGGTCCACCAGCTCTGGGAAGAGACGATGGCCGGAAACATTGTCTCCTATCTTGAATCCGCCCCGGGAAGCGGGAAGGTCATGGTGGTTTTGACCGGCGAGTTTCATGTCGCCCGCGGCTACGGCCTGCCGCGCCGGGTATTCCAGCGCCTGAAAGAGCCTTACAGCATTCTCCTGACCACGACTCCGCCCGGACTCTATGAGAGCCAGCCCAAGACCATGCAGGTGGATTTCCCCGAGTTGCCGCTCTATCTTGGCGATTTTCTCTGGTGCGTGCCCTATCGCAATCTCGACGACCGCCTGGTGCGGCTTGGGGTTGGGATTAAAAAGGCCGAATCCGGCCCGGGTCTGGAGATTCTCATGGTCGAACCCGGCAGTTCCGCAGCCCGGGCCGGCCTCAAGGTGGGCGACCGGCTTTTGCGCCTGGCGGGAAAGCAGCTTGAAGAGCCGCTTGATCTCTCCCTGCTCCTGCTTGCTTACAGCCCCGGCGACCGGGTCGAGATGGAGATTGAGCGCGGCGGCCGCCGGCTGACCCTTGCCGCCTTGCTGGAGCCCCCCGGTGAATGACCGGCGCAGGCTTTCCGCTGGTCCGGTCAACCCGGAAAAGAGTGCCCGCTACAGTCGTTTCGATCAGCTCAACCCGCGCTGGTGGCAACGCCTGGAAGCGGCGGTCGACGGCGCGGCGGCAGATTTTCCGCCGAATGTTGCCCTGAACCGAGGCGAGTTGGAGATCCCCTGGTTCAACCGCCGGCTGGTCCTGATTCCGGTGGCCCGGAAAATTTTCTATCGGTCCGGCCCCGGGGACGAACCGGCCTGGCAGGATGGCCTGGTCGCCCTGGCCCTGCTCGATTACCTTATTAATCATCGGCAACTGCCGCCGCCGGCCGGCCTGGTCAGCGAACATCACCTGCCCGGCGGGGCGACCTTTTTTCGCGGGCCGCATGTATCGGCCGCGGTTTTGGTGGCTGAAAAATATGCCCGCGACGGGGCCGGGATGCTGGCCCGGGGCCGCGAATGGGGTGGAACTGCAGCCCCATTCGGCGAATACGCGGTGCGGTTTACAATCTTTCCGGGGCTTGACTGGATCGTGGCTCTCTGGGAAGCCGATGA
>WFRT01000331.1 GCA_015486445.1 Pseudomonadota bacterium
GACAATTGCAATGCTTATGGGCTCCCGCTCGCTGGGAAAAACGACGAAATCTTTCCGAAACCGCTCAGAAAAACCACCCCCGCCCCCTCCTCCTCTCCTGAAAGAGGGGAGATAAAATTTAGCTGAATAGTTACTTTCCTGTTCTATATTCTGTCCGGGGTCGACCGGGCCGCCGACCCATTTTACGCCAAATTATGAGCTTAAGACTTTCATCCCGCAACCCGCACTCTTTTTCGGCCCGGCAATTGTAAACTAAAAGATGAAGATGTCAAGAGTCGAAAAGAGGTTGTCGGAGATGCCGGTTTCAACCTCTCACTCAGGGCTTTGCGGCTTGTACAGGGGGGAAATGCTCCACAGCCGGCGGACCACGGCGCTGAATTTTTCAACCAGCAGGTCAACCTCTTCCAACGTGGACCAGCGCCCCAGGCTGATGCGGACGGCGCCCCGGACCAGGGCCGGGTCAACCCCCATCGCTTCCAGCACCGAGGAACCGCTGTGGGTGCTGGAAGCACAAGCGGATCCGGCGGAAATCGCCACTCCCTCGAGATCGAGGTAGGAAAGCAGGGCCTCGCTGTCGACCCAGGGCACACTCAGGGAGATCGTGTTGGGCACCCGCAGGCGGCGGTGACCATGAAAAACCAGCCGCCGCTCGAGGGCCTGGTCAAGCTTCTGCTCCAGGGCGTCGCGCAACCCGGCAATCTTTTTCTGTTCCTCGCCGTATTCCTCGCTCAGGATTTCGCAGGCCCGACCGAGAGCGGCGATCCCCGGCAGGTTCTCGGTTCCGGCCCGCAAACCGGATTCCTGCCCTCCGCCGTGGACCAGGGGATCGAGCTCAAGACCCCGGCGAATCCATAACGCCCCGACTCCCTTGGGGGCGTAAACCTTGTGACCGGAAAGTGACAGCATGTCGACTCCCAGTCGGCGGACGTCGATCTCTATCTTTCCCAGGGCCTGAACCGCGTCGGTATGGAGAAGAACGTTCTTCTTCCGGGTGATTTCGGCAATTTCAGCAAGCGGGAAAAGCACGCCGGTTTCATTGTTGGCCAGCATCAATGAAACCAGGACGGTCTGGCCGGTGATCGCCGCGGCCACGGTTTCCGGCCGCAGGGTGCCGTCGGAAGCTACCGGCAGCCGGGTGACGACCGCGCCCATTTTTTCCAGCCACGCGGCGGTCTCCCGGACCGCCGGGTGCTCAACGGCGGAGATTACCAGGTGGGGCGGGGTTTTCCGCTGCCGCAACCGGGGCAGGAGCACTCCTTTCAGAGCCAGGTTGTCGGACTCGCTGCCCCCCGCGGTAAAATAAATCTCATCGGCCTCGGCCCGTAAAAGCCCGGCCACCTGGCTGCGGGAACGGGCCATGACCGCGGCGGCTTCTCGACCGAAGTCGTGGGAACTCGACGGGTTGCCGAAACAGTCGCGGGCGACCTCGGCCAACTCCCGGCAGACCTTGGGATCAACCGGGGTGGTGGCGTTGTAGTCAAAATATATTTTTCTCTTTTCCATCTTGCCGTAACTTTCACCCCCGGGCCAAAGTAAAAGCCGGCCTATAGCCGGCTCTCCAGGCATTCCTGAACGCCCCGGGCTGAATTTTTGAAATTGAACCGGTTCCCGGCCGGCGGCCGGGAGTGACCCGAACGGCTAATTCTTTTTCCCTTCGAGAAGATCGGCCAGGGTGATGGAGTGCAGATAGGAGACAATGATTTTGTCCAGTTCTTCCCACATCGGCCGGGTGGCGCAACAGGCGATGTTAACCTCTCCCGGCACGCAGGCGGACTGGTCGAAGTTTTCGCAATTTTTGCAGTCCACCGGGTTGATCGACTCCTTGACCACGACCATGATCTCGTCTAAGCGGATATCGGCGGGATCGCGGGCAAAACGATAGCCGCCGCCGGGCCCCCGCACGCTTTCCACCAGGCCGGAACGGCGCAGGTGAACAAAAAGCTGTTCCAGATAGCTGACCGAAAGGCCTTCAACCTTGCTGATCTCCTTGAGAGAGACCGGCCCCTCCTGGTTCTTGGCCAGGATTCCGAGGGAAACCATGGCCCGCACCGAATAACGGCCCTTAGTAGAAAGTTTCAAAAGTTCACCTCCATCGCCCGGGGTGGGCAGACATTGACGCAGAGCCCGCAGGCACTGCACTTTTCCGGGGTAAAAAGAACCGCCATAGAAGGTCTTTCGATGTGCAGGGCACCGGTCGGGCAGATGGCCGTACAGGCCCCACAGCTGGTACAAATATCCTCGTTGCGGTGCACGCTCTGGCGAATCGGCTCAGCCCTGACCCCGCCTTTTTTCAAAAAGCTCAGGCCCTTGTCAAGCAGCTTTTCATCGCCTTCCAGCTCCAGAACGAGGTAGCTTTCCTTGCGTGGCAGAATCACCGCCCTGAGAATATTGACCACCAGGTCGAAATTCTTGATGAGGTTATAGACGATTGGTTTATCGTAGTTGTTCTGGTTGAAATGCAGAACATAAATTCTTTTCATCATTGCTACCTGGAAAACGATCCCTTCCGCTGGTATTGAACCGTCCGGGTTCAAGCCGGCGGCATTCAGGACAGATCAATCAATTCAAGTTCGCCGGCGGCGGCCAGGCGGTCGCCGTAAACGGCCACCGCGCCACTGACTCCCGGCAGTTCAAGGGCTTTTTTTACCACCCCGGCAAGGTCTTTGCGGCCCCGGACCAGGTTGCCCATCGCCGTGGCCGCGGCATCGGCCAGGGCGGCGTTGGCGGCCACGATGGTGACGGCATCGGCCGAACCCCGGCTCAGCGAGTGGCCGATACGGCCGGAAGAAGTGCAGACCCCGCAGGTTATGGGCTCGGCGCTTTGCAATTCGATTCCCAAGCGCCCGCTGAGCGGTGAGTCGCCGGCAAAAACCGCCAGGCGCCAACGGCG
This sequence comes from Pseudomonadota bacterium, assembly GCA_015486445.1. Lineage (GTDB taxonomy): Bacteria > Desulfobacterota > Anaeroferrophillalia > Anaeroferrophillales > Tharpellaceae > JAADEO01. The sequence goes on from WFRT01000331.1 coordinate 2,891, forward strand.
GCGGCCGGCCAGGAAAATATCGCCACCGTTTTCAACCACCACCCAGTCCGCCCGCTTCATCAGGTCCCGGCCCAGGGCTTCGGCCACGGCCCCGGCCACGGCGGCCATGGGACCGACCCCGGCCACCGCCGCCGCACTCATCATCTCGCGGGCCAGGGGCGGGGCCAGGGGATAGGCCGCGACCGGCACCGGAACCAGGCTGCCGCCCCACTCCGGGCAGCGCTCGAGAAAATCTTCCAGCCCCCGGCGCAGCCGCAGCAGGCTTTCGTAAGCCTGCTCCCGGAGGCCGGGATGGGAGGAGTTGACCCAGAGATCACTTTCAGCGATACCGACTTCGAAAGCAAATCCCGGAACTGAAGGCAGACCGCGGTAGCTCCGTTTTCGACAGTGCCGCGAAAACCGCCCTCCCCCGCCTTCTGACATAACCCAATAACCTTGTCAAGTATAATGTTTTTTAACCGCGGGAAAACCTGGGAAAAGGCCCGTTGTCGATCTTGCGTTAAGGAACATCCATCCGGGTCAGGCGGGTGGCATAACGTTTCAAACGCCCTAAGGCATCACGAACCCCGGTACGTTCGAGATCGGTGTCGATAGCCACCAGGGTGTCACTGCCCTGCTTGGCGACCAGCAAAATTACATCATCCAGACGGGTTGAGGGCTCCCCCTCGATTGCAACCCCCTGCGCCAGTGCCAGGTTCAGACAATCTTCAGGATATTCGGCATGGAGCATCATCGCTCTTTCCACCAGGCTCAAAACTTCGCGCCCGTCGCCGCCGAAGATAAACACCGAGCCCACCTTGTTGGGATCATCGGAAAAAATTCCCCGGTTGCAGCAGACCGCGATCTCGGCCTCCCATTGCCTGCCGTCAGTTTCAACTTTCAATCTTTCCTCCGGTTTCCGGTCCGTGGACCATTGCTGAAATCAATCTTCCAGAACTTCGTATTCAACAATTTCGAATTTGGGGTTGGGGCCATACTGGTTCTCACCCGGATAGCTGTCCTGAATGAAGAAATAGATCAGGACCAGGGCTCCCAGGAAAGGGATCAGGCCGACCAGCAGCCACCAGCCGCTGCGACCGGTATCATGCAGCCGGCGAACCGAGACCGCAAGGCTGGGGATAAACATGACCAGAGCGTAAAGGCTCTCCAGGGTGCCGAAACTGAGAGCGGCCAGGACCACGGAAATAATCATGTTGACCAGGGTAAACATCCAGTATTCCCGGCGCCGCGACCGGCCTTCGAAAACGGCATAACTTTTGAGGGCTTTAAGATACCACTCCACGATAATAACCTCCGATAAAAGTTGATGGCGTCGTAAAAACTCTTCATCTGCTGCGTTCCCTTCGCCGTGAGCGCAGCGAGGAAGTGCCCTTGGGGTGCATCTGAAGCTTTTTACTTAGCCATCGAATATTTTGACTTTTTACGAGTTTGTCAAAGTTAAAAGACAATCCTTCATACAGCCGGAAGAAGTTCAACTCGTCCCGGCGAAACTATAGAGCAGTTTTATCTCTTCCGCCCAGAGACTGTCGTCGATGGTTTCCAGGATCAGCGGGATACCGTCAAAACGCTGATCCTCCATCAGGAGCCGGAAAGGTTCAATGCCCAGGTTGCCGCGGCCGATGCTGTGATGCCGGTCGACCCGGCTGGCAAATTCGCTCTTGGCGTCGTTGATATGCATTCCTTTAAGCCGGGCGAGACCGACCACCTTGTCAAATTCAGCAAAGGTCGCGGCCAGGGTTTCCGGGGTCCGCAGGTCGTAACCGGCGGCAAAAAGGTGACAGGTGTCGAGACAGACCCCGACCCGGGCGGAATCTTCAACCAGATCGATAATGGTTCTCAAGTGTTCAAAACGGTGCCCGAGATTGGTGCCCTGGCCGGCCGTGTTTTCGATTACCGCGATAACCCCGCGGGTCTCCTCGAGAGCCATGTTGACGGCTTCGGCAACCTTTTTCAGACCGTCTTCATCGCTGATCTTTTTCAGGGTGCTGCCGGGATGAAAATTGAGCATTTTCAGTCCCAGATGTTCGCAGCGGACAAATTCGTCAACCAAAGCCAGGGCCGATTTTCGCCACTTCTCGGCCTCGGGGTGGGCCGGATTGATCAGGTAGCTGTCATGCGGCAAAACCTGGTCCGGGGAAAAACCGCACTCCTTGAGATTGCGGCGAAAGGCCGTGATCTCGTCTTCGGCCAGGGCCCGGGCCCGCCACTGGCGCTGGTTCTTGGTAAACAGGGCAAAGGCCCGGGCCCCGATCTCCCGGGCCCGCAGCGGGGCCCGGGAGACCCCGCCGGCAATACTGACATGCGCTCCGATATATTTCATTCCAGTTATCCCTTGATAACGGCCAGCGGCCGCAGTACGGTTTCAACCTCGACCAGGTCGCGCTGATTCTCCATTACCCGTTCGATATCCTTGTAGGCGCCGGCGGCCTCATCGAGGTCCCCGACCCGGTAAAGGGAGTGCAGAATACCCTGCTTTTCAAGCCGGCGGCGCTCGGTCTCAAGATCGAGTCGGCGCCGGGCCTGTTTGCGTCCCAGCCGCCGGCCGGCGCCATGGGCGCAGGAGAAAAAACTTTCCGGGTTGCCGAGACCGCGAACGATGTAACTTGGCGTCCCCTGGGAACCGGGAACGATCCCGGTCTCGCCGGCCCGGGCCCGGGTGGCGCCTTTGCGATGCACCACCACCCGGCGGCCGAAGTGGGTCTCCAGGGCGGCGTAATTATGGGCGATGTCAAGCGGTACGGCAAAACCGGCAGCGGGGATGACATTGGCCACGGCTTCACGCACTCGAGCCATCATCAGCAGGCGATTGGCGGCGGCAAACTTGACGCAGAAAGTCATGGCGGCAAAATATTTGCGGCCCAAATCGCTGTCGAGAGGTAGAAAAGCCAGTTCCCGGGCCGCGGCGGGAACCTCTCCCCGGCGCCGGTTCAACTCCAGGGCCCGGCGATTGTAGTAATCGGCCACCTTGAACCCCAGGTTGCGGCTGCCGGAATGCAGCATCAGCCAGACAAAGCCGTCGCTGCCCTGCTGGATTTCGATAAAGTGGTTGCCGCCGCCCAGGGTGCCAAGCTGGGTCAGGGCATTGTTGTACTCCCGGTTGACAACCGGGAGATCCTTCTTTTTGAAACCGTCCGGCAAAGGCGGCATCAGGCTTTTATCCTGGCGCCGCTGGTGATGCTTAAAGCCCACCGGAACCAGGGTACGGACCTGTTTGACAATCTCTTGCAGCCGGTCGGTGGCAATCGCCTTGAGGGTCGTGCGGACCGCGCACATCCCGCAGCCGATGTCAACCCCCACGGCGTTGGGAATCACCACCGCGTCGGTGGCGATCACCCCGCCGATCGGCATGCCGTACCCCAGGTGGGCGTCCGGCATCACCGCTACATGGGAGACGATAAACGGCAGATTGGCCAGGTTGACCGCCTGAGCCAGGGCCTGGGATTCGATATCGTCGAGCCACAGTTTGATCGGCCGGCGGCCGCTGTCGACAACCTTTTTCATCAGCCCAGATAGCGGTTGAAATAGCCGATTTCCAGGTCCGGAAACTCCCGTCTGAGTCTTTCGATCAACCCCAGGATGCCGATCGGCCGAGCGAAACGGTTGCGGGGATAGAGATCCAGGTATTGCCGTGGATCGATGCAGAGGTTGCGCATCTGGACCTGATCGATCCTAAACTCTTCAATCAGCCGCAGCAGGGCTTTAACCTCATCCCCGGCGTCGGTAACCCCGGGCAGGACCAGCAGGTTGATGGCCAGCTGCATCCCCCCCGATTTGGCCCGGCGCAGGGATTCTAAAACCTCGGCAAACCGGTAACCACAAGGCCGGTAGTACGGCAGGTAGGTCTCTTCCCGGGCCGAGTTGAGGCTGACCCGAATGGAATCGATGCCAGCCTCGGCAATCAGGCTTACCTTCTCCGGCAGGCTGGCGTTGGTGTTGACGTTCAGGGTGCCGCGCCCGGTCCGGCGGCGCACGGCCCGGGCGAACTCTGCGATCCGCTCACCCTGGAGAATGGGATCGCCCTCACAGCCCTGGCCGAAACTTAAAACCGGGTTCTCGGCGGTTTCGATATGGGGCAGGGCGACCTCGAGCAATTCGTCGACCGTCGGCACGAAAGTGATGCGTTCGTGCGAAGCCGGACAACTCTCGCCCTGGGCCACCTCTTCTGTCTCCTGAAAGGAGAGACAACCGACACAGCGGGCGTTGCAGACCGGTGAAACCGGCAGCGGACATTCCCAGCGCCCGAGAAAAAAATTCTTCGCGGCAAAGCAGTGGTAGTCGACGGCACAGCGGCTTAAATGGCGGATCAGCCGGTTGTCGGGATAAAGTGCCAGCTTTTCGTCAACCCCGGCCACAACCTCGCGGTCGTCGAAATATTCCGGCTCCCACTGCCGATTTTCGTCGATCCGGCAGGCGGCGACCACATAGTTGTCGATTTCATCCGACCAGCCGACCGCGGTATAGGCCCAGAGAGGCAGGGTGTAGTCGGTTTTGTGCCAGGCCACGGCCGGAAGCAGGAGACGGCTGTAGGCCGGCGGCAGGAAAGCGGCCACCCCCTGGAGTTTCCCCCCGGCGGCAAACCCGTCGATCTCGAGGATCGGGCGGGCCTGGCCCGATTCCGCGTCCCAGCCCAGGGAGGGGCAGTCAGGCAGGAAAAACAACCGGCTGCCATCAGGCAGCGGGATCAGCTCGGCCGTCTCGGGCCGGCGATGCGCGAGGCCCGAGGCCCCCAGCATCAGCCACTCGGGATGATCTATGATCTCCCCCCGGTGGTTGGCGGAAAGCGCGAAAACTGAGGCGGGATCGAGAATGGGTTTTGCCGTTGACATAGTCTGGTATCTGTAATATTGGACGGGACCTTGACGATTTTTTTGAATTTTTAACTTAACCTCTCTTTTTAATCAAGGATTATCACCGGTAATGCTCCTCGACCTCGGAAAAAAATATTCTCCGCTTCTCTGCTGTCTGACTTTGTTCCTGGTCATCCCGGTTTTCATGGCCGGCTGTTCCTCCCATAAAATCACCGCCGCCAATCCGCAGGTGCTTTTCAACCGGGCGGAAAAAGCCTACCAGGAAGGCAGCCTCTCGAAAGCCAACGAACTTTTCCAGGCCCTGCAGAACGATTTCCCCGACACCGAATACGCCCGCCTCGCCCTGCTGCGGACGGCCGACATTTCGTACCGTAAGGTCGATCTCACGGAAGCCGCCCGAACCTACAACGACTTCATCAATTTCAACGAGGACCATCCCAAGGCACCTTACGCCTACTACCAGGCCGGGATGTGCCACTACCAAGAGATCAAGACCCTGGATCGCGACCTCGCGCCCCTGAAACTGGCCCTGGAAACCTTCCAGGAGGCCCTGGCCCGCTACCCCGACTCGCCGCCCTACACCGAAAAGATCATCCAGCGTATCAACGACTGCAAGCGCCGTTTTGCGAAAAGGGAATTCTACGTCGGCCTGTTCTATTACAAGTTGGAGAAATTCACCGCGGCCAGCGCACGCTTTGAGTACCTGCTGAAAAACTATCCCGGCTATATCGACGACAAGGTACTCTACTTCCTCGGCCTGGCCTACATGAACAACGGCAAGGTCGACCAGGGACACCGGACCCTGCTGACCCTGGTCAAGGGCTTTCCCAAAAGTCCCTACGCCGCCAAGGCCCGGCCCCTGCTGGACAAGGACAAGGGTCCCGGGGTCCCCCTGATGTTCATGGCCCGGGACTATTTTCTCCTGCACCAGGAGGATATCCACGACAAGTACCTGACCACGAACTACCGGCCGGAAGACTACGCCCCGCGGTTTTTCAACCTTTTCAGCCGGGCGCCCGACGGTGACAAAACCGCCGATGAAGTAACCTTTGCCTCCCTCTATCGCCCCCTGCCCGACGAGGCCGGTAAAGCCGCACCGGCCCCGGCGGCCGGGAAAAACGCCGGGAAAGAACCGGAAAACACCCGGCCGGCAACGGCCTCGACCGCGGCCGGCCAGACAGCCGGTAAAATTTCCCCGGCCAACCGCCGGCAGGCCCGGCTCGGCCGCCGGGATGAGCCGCTCGAGATCATCTCCGACTGGACCGAGGCCGACCGGGAAAAAGGAACCATCTCTTTCGGCGGCAAGGTTATCGCCAAGCAGAAGGACATGGTGCTGTACGCCGACAAGGTGGTCAACTATTTCGACATGAAGAACCGCCGCCTGATCAAGGCCATCGCGGTCGGCAACGTCAAGCTCAACCAGGCCGACAAGTTCGCCACCTGTGAGAAGGCCGAACTGGTCCAGGCCGAAAGAAAGGTCATCCTGACCGGCAATCCGGTCATGTGGCAGGGTGACAACCGGGTTTCCGGCGACCGCATCATCATCTACCTCAACGATAAACAGGCCGAAGTTTTCGGCAGCCAGAAAAAGAAGGCCAGGATCAGGATCACCCCGGGCAAGCAGTAGTTTCCAACCCGGTTTGCTGCCCGGGAGACCCCTCCCCTGTCAGCGTCCGGCGAAAAAAATTAAATTTGTCACGGCGTGGAAGAGAAACAATCAGGCGGGGTAAATTTCCTTAAGGCGGCTGGGGGGAAAGATTCCCTTTTCGGTAATGATCGCGGTCACCAGAGAAGCGGGCGTGACATCGAAGGCGGGGTTGTAGACCGGAATGTCGGCCGGGGCCGTCAGTTGGCCGCCAAAGCTACGGACTTCTCGCGGACTCCTTTCCTCGATTGGAATCCCGGTCCCGTCGGCCAGTGAAAAGTCGAGAGTCGAGGTCGGCGCCGCAACGTAGAAAGGCAGGTTGTGGGCCCGGGCGGCAAGGGCAACCCCATAGGTTCCGATCTTGTTGGCGACATCGCCGTTGGCGGCGATCCGGTCGGCCCCGACAATCACCAGGTCGACCAGACCCCGGGCCATGCAGTGAGCCGCCATATTGTCGCAGATCAGGGTCACCGGGATCTTGTCCCGGGACAGTTCCCAGGCCGTCAGCCGCCCCCCCTGGAGCAGCGGCCGGGTTTCATCGGCCAACACGGAAATCTTTTTGCCGGCGGCATGGGCCGCCCTGACGACCCCGAGCGCCGTTCCGTAAGCGGCGCAGGCCAGGGCCCCGGCGTTGCAATGCGTCAGAATGCGGGCTCCATCCGGCACCAGTTCCGCCCCCAGCCTTCCCAGGCGACGGTGAGCGTCTTCATCCTCGGCTTCGATGCGCCGGGCCTCGGCCAGCAGCAGCCGCCGCAGTCCGGCGCCGTCGTAATTTTCAGCCGTCCCTTTTTCCCAGACCGCCGACATCCGTTCAAGAGCCCAGAACAGGTTGACCGCCGTCGGCCTGGTCGAAGCCAGTTCTTTACTGATCTCTTCCAGTTCCCGGCGGCCGACTTTATCCCCGGCGCGCAGTCTTTCACTGACCCCGACGACAACGCCGTAGGCCGCGGCCACCCCGATTGCCGGAGCCCCACGCACGGCCAGGGTGCGAATGGCCTCGGCCACATCCGCAAGCCGGCGGCAGTCCAGGTAGGCTTCCACCAGGGGCAGTTGCCGCTGATCGAGCAGGCGCAGGGTGCTGCTTTCATCGATCCATTCCAGGGTTTTGAATTCAGACATGGCGGTTACCGGTGCAGCAGCCGTTTCGGAAAAAAGCCGGCCGGGTGCAATGCGAATGCAGCGGCCGGCCGGCTAAAGCAGCTAAAAGAAAAAAATTAGTAACTATTCAGCTAAATTCTATCTCCCCTCTTTCAGGAGGGGGCGGGGGTGGTTTTTCTGAGCGGTTTCGGAAAGATTTCGTTGTTTTTCCCAGCGAGCGGGAGCCCATAAGCATTGCAACTGTCTGAGCGTAGCGAGTTTTGCAATGCGGGCGGAGCGAGCGTAAAGAAAAACAGAAATCTTAACGCCTAGCGAAGAAAAACCGCGCCCGACCCCGTAGTCGGCTGAATAGTTAAAAATCTATTCGATTACCTGGGGAACCTTGAAAAAATGCTCTTCCCGGTCCGGGGCGTTGGCCAGGCTTTTCTCCCCGAGTCCGGTTACCCCGACATCCTCCCGCATCGGGGTGGCCGTGGCCGCCACGTGGGCCATGGGCGAAACGTTTGCGGTGTCAAGTTCCTGGAGTTTATCGACATACTCCAGGATGGCGTTCAACTGGCCTTCATACAGCGCAATCTCCTCGGCGCTCATTTCCAGCCGGGCCAGGGTCGCCACGTGCCTGACGGTTCGGGCGTCAATCTTCTTGTCAGCCATAACAACCTTTCTTTCCATCACCGCCCGGGCACCGCTAAAACCTGCGGCCCGGGGGCACTTGAATCCCGTATCATCTATTCCTTGACCAGGAAAATGGAACAGGGCAGTTCGTGAATTATCTTTTCGTTGTCATGGTCGAACAGGGTTCTTTCAATCTTACCTTCGGGGTGAGCCATCATGATCAACAAATCGATATTTTCCTTCTTGACCGACTCCATGATGCCATCGTAGAGCCGGTTGCTGACAACATCTTCCGTCACCTTGACCGGGGTGCCGCTTTCCTGCTCCGAGGCGATCAAGGCATCGAGTTCCCTCCTGATCTGGCGCTGTAGCTGCCGGTTCTCTTCCATGAGTTCCTTTTCGGAGACTGCGAGATCGGCTCCCACATCATTGAGAATGTCGTCATCGATATAGATTACGAACATTTTCGCCTCCAGGGTCTTGGCCAGTCTCAACCCGTAACGAACGGCTTTGCGGCAATCCCTGGTAGACCGGCTTACAACCAGAATACGTTTGACATCTTCCATCGTAACTCCTCTTTCTGTCGGTCAAATATTGTTAGCCAACTGTCACCAAGCGGATTTCACCAGAACTTTCGACTCCGCTGGCCGGTCTAAATACTAGATTATAATTTTTTCTGCAATAATATCTTCAAATCAATCCTCAATCCGGGGAATTTTGCCGCCCCGGGCCCGTCCTTCGGCAAACAAGCCCGCAAAGGCTCCGCAAACAAAAAAGGGGCCGGGTTTTCCCGGCCCCTTTTTTGCTGTCGCAACCTGCGGGCAAATGCGGCAACCTCCAGGCCGCAAACTAGTTTTCCGGATTCTCCCCGGCCCGGGCGGCGGCCGCCTGGAGCATCAGCCGGGTCAGGCGGGCGCAGAACTGCTCCGGCGAAGCCACTTTCGAGCCTTCGGTCAGAACCGCCTGGTCGTAGAGCAGTTCGGCAAACTCCTTGAGTTCGTCGCTTTCTCCCTGGCGACGGTGAAGTTCACGCATCTGTTTTAACAACTCGTGGTCGGGATTGACCTCAAGTATCCTCTGACTCGGCGGCACCGGCTGGTTGGCCGCCTTCAGAATCCGCTCCATGCTGGCACTCAAGGCATTTTCATCGGCTACCAGGCAGACCGGGCTCGCGGTCAGGCGCTGGGAAAGCTTGACCTCGGCAACCTTGCCATCCAGGGTTTTCTTGATAAAGTTAAGCAGTCCGGAAAATTCATCTTCCAGTTTTTTAAGTTTTTCTTCCTGTTCCTTCTTCTCCTCTTCCGGGAGGATGTCAACCTCACCCTTGGCCACCGACTTGAGCTTTTTGCCCTGGTATTCGAACAACCCCTGGAGCACCCACTCGTCCACCGGGTCGGTAAACAGGAGCACTTCATATCCTTTTTCCTTCAAGGCCTCGAGATGGGGCGAAGCCGCCAGGGTTTCGCGGTCTTCCCCGGTAATATAGTAGATCTCCTTCTGCTCCAGCGGCATCCGGTCGATATACTCTTTCAGGGTTGTCAGCTCTTCGCCTTTAGTCGAAGCACAGAGAAGGAGGTCGGCGATGGCTTCGCGGTTTTCAAAGTCGGTATGCAGCCCTTCTTTCAGGACCTGGCCAAAGTTTTCCCAGAACTTGAGATACTTCTCGCGATCATTTCCGAGCATCCCGGACAGGGTGTCGAAAACCTTCTTGACCAGGTTCTTGCGGATCTTGCCGACCACCCGGTCATGCTGCAGCATTTCGCGGGAAACGTTGAGCGAAATATCGGCTGAATCGACCACCCCTTTGATGAATCGCAGGTAGGCCGGCAGCAGTTCCTCGCAGTTGTCCATGATGAAGACGTTGCGGACATAAAGCTGCATTCCCGACTTGTTCTCAGGCATGAAAAGATCGAACGGGGCCTGCGCCGGGATGTACATCAGGGCGTTGTATTCAAGGATGCCCTCGGCATTGATGTGAATGGTTTCCAGGGGGTCGTTCCAGTCGTGGGAAAGATGCTTGTAAAACTCTTTGTACTCCTCCTCGCTGACCTCGCTTTTGCGCTTGTTCCAGATCGGCTTCATCGAGTTCAAGGTTTCCTCGGTAACCTTCTTGACCGGCTTGGCGCCTTCAATCGGCTTGCCCTCGTCGTCGGTCGGCACCTCTTCCCGCTCGATTTCCATGACAATCGGGTAGATGACAAAATCGGAATACTTGCGGACAATGTTGCGAATCACCCATTCCTGGGTATAGTCCTGGTCGCCCTCGCCGGGTTCGCGCAGATGCAGAGTGACGCGGGTGCCGCGACGGGTTTCGTCGCTCTTTTCGATGGAATAACTGCCGTCGCCTGCGGACTCCCAGCGCCAGGCCTGGTCGGTGCCGGCTGCCCGGGTCACCAGCTCGACCTTTTCCGCCACCATGAAACTGGAGTAGAACCCGACCCCGAACTGGCCAATCAATTCAAGGGCTGACTCCTTTTTCTCCTTCAAGGCTTCGACAAAGGCCTTGGTTCCCGATTTGGCGATGGTGCCGAGGTTCTCGATCAGTTCCTCGCGGGTCATGCCGATACCGTTGTCAATCACGCTCAAGGTCCGGGCTTCACGGTCGACCTCGATACGAATCTTGAGCTCGGTATCGTCACCCAGCAAATCCTGGTTGGTCTGGCTCTCGAATTTGAGCTTGTCGAGAGCGTCGGATGCGTTGGAAATCAACTCGCGGAGAAAAATTTCCTTGTGCGAGTAGAGAGAGTGGATAATCAGGTCCAAAAGCTGCTGGATTTCGGTTTCAAACTGCATGGTCTCTTTCTGACTCATTTTCACCTCGATTATCTATAATCATTTATATTTCGGTTGACAGAAGGTTTGCGGACAAACCGCGCCGGCAGGAATCCGGCCGGGAACCCGTCTCTTTCTCAGCCAAGATAGGAATGCCCGCGCCCCCTGTCAAGGTCGCGGGGAAAAGTAACCTTTAATATGATGTACGGTTGACTTGACGGGTGCGGCGGGTTATTAGCTTAAGTTGCAACCTGATTAGACAAATCCCGGATGGGGAAGAAAATATCATGCTGATGCAGTACCTGTTTCTGTTTCTCGTCGGCCTGGTCGCCGGCACCCTCAATGTCCTGGCCGGGGGCGGTTCTTTTCTCACCATTCCCCTGCTGATCTTCATGGGCCTGCCGCCGGTGGTTGCCAACGGTACCAACCGGGTCGGGATTCTCTGCCAGAACATCACCGCCTCACTGAGTTTCCAGCGTCGCGGCGTAATCGAATGGCGCTATGTCCGCTGGGCCGTGCTGCCGGCCCTGGCCGGGGCCCTGCTGGGTTCGAAACTGGCAATCGCGATCGGAGACGAGGCCTTCAAACACATCCTGGCCGGGCTGATGATTGTCGTCACCCTCTGGACCCTCTGGGATCCACTCAAAAAGAAGGACCGTTCCGACCGCCCTTTTAACGGACCCGCCCTGGCCGGAGGTTTTCTCCTGGTCGGCATCTACGGCGGTTTCGTCCAGGCCGGGGTCGGTTTCATGGTCCTTGCCGCCACTACTCTGGCCGGGCTCGACCTGGTCCGGGGCAACGCCGTCAAGGTGGTCAGCATTCTCGCTTACACCATCCTTTCGCTGACCATCTTCGCCCTCGAAGGCAAAGTTGACTGGGGCCTGGGACTGGTGCTGGCGGCAGGAACCATGGCCGGCAGCCAGGTCGGGGTTCATCTTGCGGTTCTCAAAGGTCACGACTGGATCAAGAAAGTCGTCACCCTGGCTGTCATCGTGATGGCCGTCAAACTTCTCCTGTCCTGATTTGACAACCCTGAAGACCACAACCGAGTGAGATTATGAAAGCTGAAATCCTGGCTACCGGCGACGAGCTCAGAAGCGGCGCCCTGGTCGACACCAATTCCGCCTATATCGCGGCAAAACTCGAGGAAACAGGTATCCGCATTACCCGCCACACCTGCGTGGGCGACGATCTCGAGGCTCTGGCCGAGCTTTTTCAAGAGGCCGGCCAGCGGGTCGAAATCGTCATCGTCACCGGCGGTCTCGGGCCGACCCAGGATGATCTGAGCCGGGACGCGGCCGCCCGGGCGGTTGGAGAAAAATTGAACCTCGACCAAAAGTCCCTGGCCGAGATCGAAGCTTTTTTTTCTTCCCGGCAGAAATCGATGCCGCCGGCCAACCGTCGCCAGGCCATGTTTCCGGAATCGGCCGAGGTTCTCAGCAACCCGGTCGGCACCGCTCCCGGTTTCACCCTGAAAATCGAACAGGCCGTTTTCTTCTTCCTGCCCGGCGTCCCGCCCGAGATGAAAAAGATGCTGGCCGAACAGGTCCTGCCCCGCATCCGGCGGATGGTCCGGGACGATAGCTTCTATCGGACGGAAAACATCACCACGTTCGGCATCGGTGAATCCGCCCTTGAAGAAAAGGTTGTGGAATTCTACACGATTTTTCCGGAAATCAAGCTTGGTTTCCGAGCCCATTTCCCCGAGGTTCAGCTCAAGCTCTATCTTAAAGGAAGCAGTGAAGCCGCAATCAACCGGCAGCGGGACCGGGCGGTTGCCTGGTTCCAGGAAAAACTGGGGCACAAGATCGTCTCCCTGGCCGGCAAATCGTTGCCCGAGGTAATCGGCGACCTATTGATTAAGCGACACTTAACCCTGGCCGTGGCTGAAAGCTGCACCGGGGGACTGATTGCCGACTGGCTTACCAACCGGCCCGGCAGTTCCGAATATTTTCTCATGTCGGCGGTCACCTACGCCAATTCGGCCAAAACCGAAATCCTGGATGTCCCGGCCGCAACCATAGAAAAACACGGCGCCGTATCCGAGGAAACCGCCGCCGCCATGGCGGCCGGCGCCCGGAAGAAAAGCGGCGCCGACTGGGCCCTGGCCACCAGCGGCATTGCCGGACCCGACGGCGGCACCCCGGAAAAACCGGTCGGCACCATCTGTATCGGCCTGGCCGGGCCTGACGGCGTGGAAAGCCGGCGGTATCGTTTTCCTTTTCGCCAGCGCCATTACAACAAGAAACTCTTTGCCGCTCAGGCCTTGAACCGGCTGCGGCTCAAGCTCGTCTACAATTCCTGAACGACAGTGAATTGATCGCAACCGGCCGCCGAAAAACAAACTCCAGAAAACAAAGCCTAAGAGTTTGAAGCTCAAAAGCAGAGGAGCCCGATAAGAATTATTCTGGACAGGAGGATGCCGATGGACTAGAAAACCCGGTAAAACAATTCCAGTTCAAGAAAAGGTGTCATCATGTCGGGAAAACTCAAATTCATCTCAGCCCTGTTCTTTGTCCTCTCCTTTGTACTGATGTTCAGTGCGGCCCGGGTCACGTCGGCCGCATCCTTTACAATACTCTCGCCGGCTGAGGCCCGGGCGATGATCAGCCGGAACCCCGACGTCATTGTCGTCGACGTCCGCAGCAACATCGACTACTGCTATTACGGCCATATTCCCTGCGCCATCAACCTGAGCTGGAATTCTGGTGAATACGAAAGGGAATATCAACAACTGCCGGTCGACGCACCGATCATCAACGTCTGCGAACACGGTTCCCGCGGCGCCAGCGCCTCGGCCTTTCTCAGCAGCCGGGGCTATACCGAAGTCTACAACATTTCCGGCGGCATGACGGCCTGGAACAGCGCCGGCTACGAGAAAATAACCTGTGCCGACGAAAACCCGGACGACTGCCAGCCCCGGGAAAAACTCCTCTATTATCCCCACATTGCCAGCGACAAGCTCTGGGAAACCGAAATTGCGGTTGTCAACCTGGACCCGGAGAACGGAATTTCAGTAAACTTTCAAGCCTACGATAAAAACGGCACTCCGGTCGGCACCACGCGAACCGTCAAACTGGCCCCGGCCGGCCGCCGTGAGTTGATAGTCGGACGGGACTTTTCGCGGCCTGAAGATATTTCCTACATCATCCTGGACAGCCAGAGCGCAAAGCTTGCCGGCTATCTCAAGTTTTTTAACGCCTCCGGGGGAATTTTCCGGGCAGCCATTCCAGCGGTTGCCGAGACCAGCCTGCAACCCCTGTCGATTTCCCAGATCGCGGTCGACGACGGCTGGTGGACCGGCATAGCCCTGCTCAACACCACCGCTTCAGACCGTAACCTGACAATCACCTTCAACACCGGCCTGGTCATTAGCTTTAATCTTGCGGCCGGGGCTTATAAAAGCATCAACCTGGCAGACTTGATCTCTCCGGCACCGACCACGGGCATCAATTCAGCGGTGATCGAGGGGGCCGAAGGGGTCGTGGGGCTCGAAATCTTCGGCTGTGGCAACCAGCTGGCCGGTATTACCTTAAAAGACACCACCGAAACCACGCTGTACTATCCTTACATTACCGACGATCCCCGATGGTGGACCGGGATGGCGGTCTTCAACCCCGGGAAAACCGGCGGGGTCTTTGCCATCAAGGCCTATGCCGCCGACGGAACAGAGCTGGAAATTCCGTCCCACACCAGCGTTTCCGGTCCTCGCGACCGCCAGTTGTCTTTTGATCCCGGAACCTTTTTCATCCGCGATCGCGAGCAGTTCATAGGTACCCTTGAAAAATTCGACCTGCCGGCAGGCACTGCCTGGATGAGCCTGACCTGCTCCGTACCGGTAACCGGATTCGAACTTTTCGGCACCAGCGACGGCAAACAACTGGCCGGCTACACCAGCGTCGCTCTCGAGGGAACCTCGGGAGTTCTGGAAAAACTGGAAGACCAGGGCTGGACCGGCATCGCCCTGGTCAACACCGCTGCCAAGCCGATCGCGGTAACCCTCAAGGCCTATGCCAACTCCGGCGGCGACCCAGTAGCGACGACCACGGTTCCACTCAACCCCCATGAAAGAGTGGTCAAAACTCCAGAGAAATTGTTTTCCGCGGACCTGGGCGATTCGACATATATCGGTTTTACCGCCACGGCCCCGGTCGTCGCGTTCCAGTTAAACGGCAGCGGCATGGCTCTTGACGCCCTGCCCGGCAGCCACTGAAGACCAAGTAACTAAGCCTGGCGTGGTTTTATGACGCAGCGCCCGGTGGTACGCCGTAATCTGCCGGCGGCCGCTTCTTTGCCGGGATCAGTGCCGAAATTCCAAACCGAGCTGCAAAATAAAATCAATTTTCACCATGAAAATATCTTTCGCCGGCCTTAAGGCGGAGGATGCTTTCATCATCATGCGGTAGGAGAAGATTAATGTTGGCGGGATACCAGAGGAAATGGCTGCGGGGTCAGGCTCATGCCTTGAAACCGGTGGTCCTGGTGGGTCAGAACAGGCTGAGCGGCGAACTGGTTGCGGCTTTCGAAGAGGCTTTGGACGACCACGAGTTGATCAAGGTAAAATTCATCGACGTCAAGGAGAAAGCGGCCAAGCTCGAACTCATCCGTGAACTCGAAGAAAAAAGC
>WFRT01000332.1 GCA_015486445.1 Pseudomonadota bacterium
GATTACTATGAAGACCTCATCGGCCGCTACCCGATTGTCTC
This sequence comes from Pseudomonadota bacterium, assembly GCA_015486445.1. Classification (GTDB taxonomy): domain Bacteria; phylum Desulfobacterota; class Anaeroferrophillalia; order Anaeroferrophillales; family Tharpellaceae; genus JAADEO01. The sequence goes on from WFRT01000332.1 coordinate 42, forward strand.
CCTGGAAGACGGACTTGCCGAAGATGATTGGGACGGCTGGAAGCTCATGACCGACCGGCTGGAGGGGGCGGTCCAGCTGGTCGGCGACGATATTTTCGTCACCAACCCCAAAATTTTTGCCAAGGGAATCGAGCAGGGAATCGCCAACTCGATTCTGATCAAGCTCAACCAGATCGGCACCCTGACCGAAACCATCGAAACCGTCACCATGGCCCACCGGGCCGGTTACACGGCGGTGGTCTCGCACCGTTCGGGCGAAACCGAGGACACCACAATCGCCGATTTCGTGGTCGCCATGAACACCGGCCAGATCAAGACCGGCTCCGCCTGCCGCACCGACCGGATCTGTAAATACAACCAACTGCTGCGCATTGAACGCGACCTCGGCACCCAGGCCCGCTATCCCGGCCGGGAAATTTTTAAGCGTTTCAGATAGGCAAGGCGGCAAAAACTCAAAGCCCCCCAAAAGAGCCCCGGAAGGAGAGTCTCCCCGGGGCTCTTTCAGTCGCCAAACCGGAAACCTGAAACATTTAGCCTTTTAAGGAGAGAAATCATGTTAGAAAGCCAGGTTGACTTAAACAACAACCGCAAGCAAGTTCTCGGCAAGCTGCTGGAAGTAATGCCGGAACAGGGTGAGCAGATTTTTTCCCAGATCAAACAGACCTACAAAGACGGGGCGGTGAGCGCCAGGGCCAAACACCTGATGGCCCTCTCCTTAGCCCTTGGCACCGGCTGCCGGAACTGCGTCCTGTTTCATACCGAGATGGCTCTGGAACAGGGTGCGACCCGGGAGGAACTTCTGGAAACCATCGAGGTCGTAATCAGCATGCGCGGAACCACCGGGGTGGCCGAGTCGCTGAGAGTGATCCAGTTTCTGGATGAAACCGGCAGGCTCTAGATCCTGGGGGAGGTTTTCCCGCGCCCGACCCCATAATCGGCTGAATAGTTACAAAAATCTAACTGTCCTTTTCTACGGCAGCTTGTTATAAGGTGCGGTTCTCCGTAAAACAACAGAGCCTCACCCCAAAACCAATTTGCACAGGAAAGAAATGACAGCACAATACAGTTACAATCCGTGGGCAGCCCTGGCTGACAACCCGTGGAATGAATATTTCATCGACTCCTTTCAGAGAACCGTGCTCTTCTGGGACACCCTGCGCCAGCGCGGCAACCAGTACCATGAAAGCATGGCCCAGAAAACACCCAACGTCCTCCATTTCGACTACGAACTGCTGCTCGACGGCTTCGAGTTTGAAGAACCGGTCAATTACGGCCTGGCCCGCATCCTGCCGCCGGCCGGGGTGAAAATCGACCCGGGCAAACGACCTTTCGTTATCGTCGACCCGCGGGCCGGACACGGACCCGGCATCGGCGGCTTCAAGCCGGAAAGCGAGATCGGCGTCATCATGAAGGCCGGCCACCCCTGCTATTTTATCGGCTTCACCCCGGTCCCGGCCCCGGGCCAGACCATTGAAAAGGTGATCCGGGCTCAGGCCCGCTTCCTGGAAAAGGTGATCGCGGAACATCCCGACTGCCCGGAAAAGCCGGCCCTGATCGGCAACTGCCAGGCCGGCTGGGCGGTGATGATGCTGGCCGCGCTTCATCCCGACCTCTGCGGCCCGGTAATCGCGGCCGGGGCCCCGCTCTCATACTGGGCCGGGGTCCGGGGTGAGAACCCGATGCGCTATACCGGCGGTCTGGCCGGCGGCAGCTGGCTGACCGCGATGATCAGCGACCTCGGCAACGGCCGCTTCAACGGCTCCTGGCTGGTCCAGAACTTTGAATACCTGAATCCGGCCAACACCCTCTGGAACAAGCAATACAATCTCTACGCCAAGATCGACACCGAGGCCCCGCGCTATCTGGAATTCGAACGCTGGTGGAACGCCCACGTCATGCTCAACGGTGAGGAAATCCAGTTCATCGTCGACAATCTTTTTGTCGGCAACCGCCTGAGTATGGCCGGGATTATTACCGACGACAACAAGCGCATCGACTTCAGAAACATCAAGTCGCCGATCATCTGCTTCTGTTCGCGGGGTGACAACATCACCCCGCCGCAACAGGCCCTGGGCTGGATTCTCGATCTCTACAAAAGCGCCGACGACATCAGCAAGTCGGGCCAGACCATCATTTACACGATACATGAAAACATCGGCCACCTGGGGATTTTCGTTTCGGCCGGGGTGGCGATGAAGGAGCACAGCGAATTTGCCGGCAATATCGACATGCTCGACTGCCTGCCGCCGGGCCTTTATGAAATCCTGATTGAAAAAGCCGACCCCGAGGCCCCCAATTTCGACCTGGTCGAAGGCGATTACGTAACCCGGCTGGAACGGCGCACCCTGGACGACATTCGGGCCCTGGGTGGCAACACCGCGGAAGAGGAGCGCTGCTTTGCCGCCGTGGCCCGGCTCTCGGAAGCCAATTACGGCCACTACCGTTCCAATCTCCAGCCCCTGGTCCGCATCATGGCCGGCAAGACCATGGCGGATTCACTGCTCAAGACCCAGCCCCTGCGTTTTCGCTACGAACTGTTCTCGGACCGCAACCCGCTGCTCCGGGGACTCCCGCTGCTGGCCGACCTGGTCCGGGAAAACCGCCTCCCGGCGTCCCCGGACAACCCCTTTGTCATCAGCCAGGAAATCTTTTCCGACTTGATGACCTGGTCTCTCGACACCTACCGCAGTTGGCGCGACCTCGTTACCGAGCAGCTCTTTTTTACGGTTTACGGCCAGTCCTGGCTCCAGACCCTGATGGGGCTTAAAGCCAGCGACGCCCCGGTCCGTCGGCATCCCGGCCTCGACCCCGCCCACCTGGCCCTGGTGAAGCGCAAAAAAGAGGAGCTACGCCGTAAAATCGGCCACGGCGGGGCCTGGGAAGCACTGCTCCGCGGCCTGCTGTACAGCTGCCTGGCCGATGGCTCGGCGATCGACGAGCGCAAGTTCAAACTGCTGAAAAAATTCCGCGCCGAACACCCCGAGGAACTCTCCCGCAGCCAGTTCAAGAAACTGCTGCGCGAACAGTTTTTCCTCCTGCTGATTGACGAGCAGGAAACCATCACGGCGATTCCCGAGCTGCTTAAGAACCAGGCCCCGGAGCACCGGGCCCAGCTTTTCAGCTGGCTCGCCCAGATTGCCGCGATCGACGGCCCGCCCGCCCCGGCCGTGGCCGAACGGCTGCAATACCTGGAAAAACTTTTTTCCGTAACCGGCGACGCCCGGCTCGGTTAAAGATAATTCTTAGCGACACCACTGAAAAACCCCGTAAGCTGCTCAGCTTACGGGGTTTTTTTGGGCCGGCTTCGTCCGCGTGCCGGGAAACCCGGCACGGAGTTATTCCCGAAACCTAGAATTCCCTGATCCGGCGGTAGAGGGTGTCACGCTGAACCGGTTTGAAGCCGGCGGTGCGGATGGTGTCAACCAGTTCCTCAAGAGAAATGGAGAAGTGGACGCCGGCCGCGGCGACAACATTTTCCTCGATCATCGTCGAGCCGAAATCGTTGGCCCCGAAGTAAAGGGCGACCTGGGCCAGCTTGGTCCCCTGAGTCACCCAGGAGGCCTGGAGACTGGGGATGTTGTCGAGAACCAGGCGGGAC
>WFRT01000333.1 GCA_015486445.1 Pseudomonadota bacterium
CCATACCCGCACCCGGACTCGGCCAAAGGTAGAGCAATTCCCGGCTCGTTCAGATAAGATCGATTTCGGTCTCGCGATAAGCCCGTTTAAGGGCCCGGATATTTTTGGCCGCGATGCGCCCGAAACGGTGCTCCAGGGGGCCGACCAGGGAGTCCACCGCCACCAGGGCGCGGGCCTTGACCGCGGCCCCCAGCATGGTTGTGTTGGTAATCGGCAGGCCGAGTTCCTCCTGGGCGATATGGGTGGCGTCAACCCGGGCGAGATCGGTCTTGAAACTGTACTCCCGCCGCAGTTCGGCAATCGACTTGGCGGAGTTGATCACCAGCATGCCGTTCTCTTTGAGACCTTCGACCACGTTGACGATCGCCAGCACCGAGGGATCCAGCACCATGACAATGTCGGGATTGTAGACCTTGGTCCGGTTGCGAATCTTCTGCTCACTTACCCGGGCGAACGCGATCACCGGGGCGCCCCGCCGTTCGGGCCCGAAACTGGGAAAGGCCTGGGCGAACTTGCCTTCGTTGATCGCGGCGATAGCCAACATTTCAGCCGAGGTCACTCCGCCCTGTCCTCCCCGGCCATGCACTCTGACTTCGATCATGGAACTCTCCTTAATCTGCTGCCCGCGCCTTGACAAACCCGCTCAGCAGGCTTCCGGGTCCGCCAGCCGGTCTTGTTCCGGGCTTTAAGGTTACAATGTGTCACCCCCCGGGCCGACCGCGCCGGCAGCGCTGCATACAATCTGTGTACACTGTATACAATGAAAAAACGCAAAAGTGAAGTGCTTTTTGCGAGGTTCCTCCTACATTATAAAAAAATAATTAGCGGGATATTTTTTTCCCGAGCTTATTAGAGACTTCCCCGGCCGGCCAGCGAGCGGCTGATGGTTACCGGGTCCATGTACTCGAGATCGGCTCCCACCGGCAGGCCGCAGGCCGGGCGACTCAGGCGCACCCCCAGGGGTCGCAGGTGCTCACCGACCAGGAGGGCGGTCGCGTTGCCCTCGACCGTGGGATTGGTAGCCAGAATAACCTCTTCAATTTCACCGTCGGCCACCAGCTGCCTGAGTTTTTCCAGGCGCAGGTCATCGGGGCCGACCCCCTGCATCGGTGCCAGGGTGCCATGCAGGACAAAATAGCGCCCCTTGAAGGCACCGCTGTTTTCAATCGAAGCCAGATCTGCGGGAAATTCCACGACACAAAGCTTGTGCCGGTCGCGAGTCGGGTCGGAACACAACGGGCAGGGGTCGCTTTCCGTCGGGTTCTGGCAACTGGAACAAAGCACAAGCCGCTCCCCGACCTCCAGGATAGCCGCCGCCAGGGCCTCGATTTCAGCCGCCGGCCGGCGCACCAGGTGAAAGGCCAGACGGGCCGCGGTCTTGTGCCCGACCCCCGGCAGCTTGCGCAGTTGAACCATCAGGGCCTCCAGGGCCCCGGGGTAGCTTTTCATCAATCCGGGCTACGACTTCTGCGAGAGTTCGGTCAAAACCCCCTTCGAACTTTTGGGATGAATGAAGGCAATTTTCGCCCCGTGGGCCCCGAGGCGGGGTTTCTCGTCGACCAGGCGGGCCCCCTGTTCCTTGAGCCGGGCGAGCTCGGCTTCAATGTCATCGGTGGCGTAGCAGATGTGATGAATACCCTCGCCCTTCTTTTCCAGGTGCTTGGCCACCGCCGATTCCGGGCTGGTCGGACAGACCAGTTCGATGTGGGTCTCGCCGATCTCGAAAAAGGCGACCTTGACCTTCTGGTCGGCCACTTCTTCGACCCCGAGAAACTTCATCCCCAAAAGGTCGCGATAAAATTTTGCGGTTTCCTCGATATCCTTGACCGCGATTCCGATATGGTCGATCTTTTTCAGCATGTCATTCCTCCTGTGCAATACCGAGGCCGGCAAAAAGCTTCTCGACCCCGGTCATTGGCGTAAGTTTCTTGGCGGCCACCTGCCTGACAATTTCGTCGTAGCCGCCCAAACTGGTAATCCGCTCCATGATCATGTCGTAAATATAGGCCTTCAACTCATTTTCCGCCTGCAGGCAGCGCTTTTTCGCCACCAGGCCGCTCTCCTCGACCCGGCGCCCATGGGCGAAAATCCCGGCCACCAGCTCCTCGATACCGACCCCGTCGGTGGCCACGGTCCGAAAAATCTCGGGCTTGATCTCGGACTTGACCATCTCGAGCATCGCCCGCAGTTCATTGACCAGCTTTTCGGCCCCGTCGCGGTCGGCCTTGTTGACGGCGAAAATATCGGCGATCTCCATCACCCCGGCCTTTGATATCTGGACCGAGTCTCCGAGCCCCGGAACCATGACCACCACGGTGGTCTGGGCGATGCGGACGATGTCAACCTCGTCCTGGCCGACGCCGACGGTCTCGATAATAATTACATCCTTGCCGGCGGCGTCAAAAAGATGGATAACATCAACGGTGTTCTTGGCCAGGCCGCCGAGATGGCTGCGGGTCGCCATGCTGCGGATGAACACCCCGTCGTCAAGGGCGTGCTGCTGCATGCGGATGCGATCGCCCAGAATAGCTCCCCCGGAAAAGGGGCTGGAAGGATCGACGGCGATCACCCCGACGGTCTTGCCCCGGCCCCGCAGATGGGCAATCACCTTGTCGGTCAGGGTCGACTTGCCGGCTCCCGGCGGGCCGGTGATTCCGAGCAGGTAGGCGTTGCCGGTCCGGGGATAGACCCGCTGCAGAATCTCGCGTTTGCCGGGAAGGTCATTCTCGACAATGGTGATCGCCTTGGCCAGGGAACGAACCTTGCCGGCCAGCAGGCCGCTAACTAAATCTTCCAAATCTTTTCGGCCCTTCCCTACGCGGTTTTGACATTCTTGCGGATAAACTCGATGGTCTCTTCGGTCGAGGCCCCGGGCAGAAAGATCGCGGCAATCCCGGCCTGCTTGAGACCGGCAATGTCTTCGTCGGGAATGATTCCCCCACCGAAAACCAGCACATCGTCGGCCCCCTTCTCCTTGAGCAGGCTGACGACCTTGGGGAAGAGCTTGTTGTGGGCCCCGGAAAGACAGCTCAAACCGATACTGTCAACATCCTCCTGGATGGCGGTGGCGACAATCTGCTCGGGAGTCTGGCGAATCCCGGTATAGATCACCTCCATACCGGCGTCGCGCAGGGCGCGGGAAACCACCTTGGCCCCGCGATCGTGCCCGTCGAGACCGGGCTTGGCAATCAGAACTTTAATTTTTTTACTCATTGAACTCTACCCCCTGATAAAATCCCGGCTCCCGCCAAAAGCCGGAGCCGGGAAACGAAAGTTTGCCTTTATCCTTCCACGTACTCGCCGAAGACTTCACGCATTACCCCGCAGATCTCGCCCAGCGTGGCATAGGTGCGCACCGCGCCGAGAATCGGCGGCAGCAGGTTGGCACCGTCTTCGGCAACCTGCTTGAGTTCGGCCAGGGCCTGGGCCACGGCGGCCGCGTCGCGGCCGGCCTTCATCGCGGCCAGGCTGTTTTTCTGCTCGAGTTCCATCTCGGGCTTGATCCGCAGCAGGTTGGCCGGCGGAGCTTCCTCAATGGTAAATTTGTTGACTCCGACGATCACCTGGTCACCGCTTTCCACCGACTTCTGGTAGGCGTAGGCGCTGTCGTTGATCTCCTGCTGGATGTAACCGGCCTCGATGGCCTTGACGACGCCGCCCATGGCGTCGATCTTCTCGATGTATTCGAGGGCCTTTTCCTCGATCTGAGAGGTCAGCGACTCGACCATGTAGGAGCCGGCCAGCGGGTCGATGGTGTCGGCGACCCCGCTCTCGTGGGCGATGATCTGCTGGGTGCGCAGGGCGATGCGGACCGAATCCTCGGTCGGCAGGCAGAGGGCCTCGTCACGGGAGTTGGTATGGAGCGAGTTGGTGCCGCCCAGAACCGCCGCCAGAGCCTGCATCGTCACCCGGACGACGTTGTTGTCGGGCTGCTGGGCGGTCAGGCTGCAACCGGCCGTCTGGGTGTGGAAGCGCATCATCATCGAGGAGGCCTTCTGCGCTCCGAAACGCTCTTTCATGAGCTTGGCCCAGAGCCGCCGGGCGGCCCTGAACTTGGCGACCTCTTCGAGGAAATTGTTATGAACGTTAAAGAAGAAGGAAAGCCGCTTGGCGAAGACGTCGACATCAAGCCCCGTTTTGAC
>WFRT01000334.1 GCA_015486445.1 Pseudomonadota bacterium
AAGGGGTGGTTTTCGACATGAACGGCACCCTGACCCGGGACGGTCTGCTGATCCCCGGCGTGGCCACGGCCCTGCAGGAACTCGCCAACACCCTGAAACTCCATGTCATGACCGCCGACACCTTCGGGACCGCGAAAACCACTTTCGCCGCCCTGCCGGTCAATCTCGTCGGCATTCCGGCCGGAGAGGCCGGAGCCGAGGCCAAGCGGGATTTCATCCGTCACCTGGGCCCGGCAACTCACGCCGCCGTCGGCAACGGCCGCAACGATCGCCTGCTGCTGGCCGAAGCCGTTCTGGGGATCTGCGTCATCGGTCCCGAAGGCGCCCACCGCCAGGCCCTGGAGGCCGCCGACCTGGTCGTCACCAGCCCCGTGGCTGCGCTGGATCTGCTGCTCAATCCCCGGCGCCTGATTGCCGGACTGCGCCCCTGAAAAAGCCGATTTGCTCCTTGCATTTTCCCGGCCTCTTTGCTAGGTAAAGTCTCCCTGCCAAAGATCCTGAAAACAGAATTTTCGAGGAGATTTTGATGCTCAATGACCTGGTCGCCGTTATTCTGGCCGGAGGCGAAGGTCGGCGCCTGAGCCCCCTGACCCGGGACCGGGCCAAACCGGCGGTACCCTTTGCCGGCCAGTACCGGATCATCGATTTTTCTCTCAGCAACTGCTTAAATTCCCACATCCGCAAAATTATCGTCCTGACCCAGTACAAATCGAGTTCGGCTTCCCGCCACCTGGCCGCCGGCTGGAGCATCTTCAATCCCGAACTTGGAGAGTTTATCTACGAAATCCCGCCCCAGATGCGGGTCGGGGAAAAATGGTACCAGGGCACCGCCGACGCCATCTACCAGAACCTCTATTCCCTGGAGTTGATCAAGCCGAAATACATCCTGATACTGGCCGGCGACCACGTCTACAAGATGAACTACAGCCGGATGCTGGACTTCCATAAACAGAAGGACGCGGCCCTGACCATCTCGGCAATCACGGTTAACAAAAAAGAAGCCTCTGGATTCGGGGTTATCGAGGTCGACCGGGACCAGCGGGTCGTCGGCTTTCAGGAGAAACCGGACCGCCCCCGAGCCATCCCCGGCCAGCCGGACCGGGCCTACGCCTCGATGGGCGTCTACATCTTCACTTTCGACCTCCTCAAAACCCTCCTCGAAAAAGACGCCGCCGACCCCGGTAGCAGCCACGACTTCGGCAAAGACATCATTCCCGCCCTCTATCCCCGGGAAAGGGTCTACGCCTATCCCTTCGGCCGCGACAAGCAGACCCGGGACGCCTCTTACTGGCGTGACGTCGGCACCATCGACGCTTTCTGGGAGGCCAATATCAGCCTGGCCGGCGTCGACCCCGACTTCAACCTCTACGATGCCGACTGGCCGATCCGCACCTACCAGGCGCAGACGCCGCCGGCCAAGTTCGTCTTCGCCAACGAAAAGGAAAAGCGGGTCGGGCGGGCGCTCGATTCCCTGGTCTGCAACGGGGTCATCATCAGCGGCGGCCTGGCCCAGGATTCGGTGCTGTCGCCCGGGGTCAGGATCAACAGCTTTGCCCGCATCGAGCAGTCGATCCTGATGCACCGGGTCGAGATCGGCCGGCACTGCCGGATCCGCCGGACGATCATCGACAAGGAGGTCCGGGTTCCACCCGGCACCGAGATCGGCTACGACCCCGAAAAAGACCGCCGGCGTTTCACGGTCTCGCCCGGCGGTGTCGTGGTGGTTCCCAAGGGAACCACCGATTTTTGAAGACCCGGCGTAAATATTCAGCCGAATACGGGGACGGGCGCAGTTTTTCTTCGCTAAGCGTTAAGATTTCTGTTTTTCCTTACGCTCGCTACGCCCGCATTGCAAAACTCGTTACGCTCAGACAGTTGCAATGCTTATGGGCTCCCCCTCGCTTAAGAAAAACAACGAAATCTTTCCGAAACCGCTCAGAAAAACCACCCCCGCCCTTCTCTGAAGGAGAGGAGATAAAATTTAGCTGAATAGTTGCACCCCGGTAAGGTTTCTTCAAGTCCGCCCGGAGATTTCGCGGACGGCTTAAGCTTAATTTCGAGCAGTCATTTTAACATCCGATAATCAAGGAGAGAAAAAACATGCCATTCATCGTAGACGTAGAGGCCCTGGAAATTCTCGATTCGCGCGGCAACCCGACGATCGAGGTTGAAGTAACCCTGGAAAGCGGCATCGTCGGCCGGGCCGCGATCCCCTCGGGAGCCTCGACCGGCATCCACGAAGCCGTGGAACTGCGCGACGGCGACGACAGCCGTTTCCTGGGCAAGGGTGTCCTGCAGGCGGTGGAAAACGTCAACGGCGAAATCGCCGACCGGATCGTCGGCTTCGACGCCACCCGGCAGCGGGAGCTCGATCTCGCCCTGATCGAACTCGACGGCACCGAGAACAAGGGCAAGCTCGGGGCCAACGCCATGCTCGGGGTTTCGCTGGCCGCCGCCAGGGCCGCGGCCGAGGTTGTCGGCCTGCCGTTCTACCAGTATATCGGCGGGGTCAACGCCCATCTCCTGCCGGTGCCGATGATGAATATCTTGAACGGCGGCCAGCACGCCGACAACAACGTCGACATCCAGGAGTTCATGATCATGCCGGTTGGCGCCGAAAACTTTGCCGGGGCCCTGCGCATGGGAGCCGAGACCTTTCATGCCCTGAAAAAGGTCTTGAAAAGCAAGGGCTACAGCACCTCGGTCGGCGACGAGGGCGGCTTCGCGCCCAACCTGAAGTCGAACGAGGAGCCTTTCGAACTGATCGTTGAGGCCATTGAGCAGGCCGGCTACAAGGCCGGCGACGAGATCGTCATCGCCATCGACGCCGCGGCCAGCTCCTTCTACGCCGACGGCCGCTACAACCTGGCCGCCGAAGGCAAGTCGCTGACCGCCGCGGACCTGGCCGACTTCTACGCCGAGATGGTGGAACGCTATCCCATCGTCTCGATCGAAGACGGCCACGACGAAGACGACTGGGAGGGCTGGAAACTGATGATGGACAAACTCGGCGACAAGATCCAGATCGTCGGCGACGACATCTTCGTCACCAACCCGGTGCGCCTGAAACGCGGCATCGAGGAGAGCTCGGCCAACTCGATTCTGATCAAGCTCCACC
>WFRT01000335.1 GCA_015486445.1 Pseudomonadota bacterium
GGTGTAAATAGTCGTCGATCTCTTTTTGCAGCTTTCCCAGTTCTTCGAGGCGGGATTTGATCTCGGCGCTGTGGTGGCGCAGGAGCTCGGCGACCTTGGGCAGGACCTTCTTGTTGGTGCGGTGACGGTTGTAGTGATTTTCCAACTCCACCATTTCGCCGAGCGAGAGCCCGAGAAGCTTGAGCTTCTTGATAAAGCGCAGGCGCCTGAGGTCGTCGTCGGTGTAAACCCGGCGTCCGCCTTCGATCCGCTTGACGGTGTTGAGCAGGCCGATCTCCTCGTAATAGCGAATGGTGCGGGTGCTGAGACCCAGGAGTTTGCCGATTTCACCGATGCGATAGCGCTTGGGAGGCTGGTTGCCGGGGGCGGAAGAGGCGGGGGATGAAGTCTGCATATGACCTTCTCTGAGGGTTGGGGTTTTTTGTCGCTTTACAAACTAACCGTTGACTTGTCAAGATTTTTGTTGGGTAATTTACGTAAACTGGGATATTGAAATTTACGTAAACTGGGGACTAAGCTTTTTCCGTTGTATATCATTAGAGCCTTGAAATGTAAATATATATCAGTGTTTTGCGTATTTTATTATTTTCCCCGGAGTCTTGTTTGTCCTGTTATATCGAAGAGATAGGCATGTTGTGTCGTGGTTGTAAGGTTGCTCTTTTTTAGTTGACAAATCAATGTCGATGGTATAGTTGGTGTCGTCGTAATTGTTTTATAAAGATGTTTGAGTCGTTTTTTTACTGGTTGCAGTGAAGTTGGTCGACAAGGTTTTGCAGCCGTTTGTAAGCAAGCTTTTCAGGGTGCTGACGGGCTGGTTCGACCAGGATTTTCAGGCCGCGTTATTGCGAGGATTCCGGTTATGCAGGAAAGTCAGAAAGGGGCTGAGCCCGGGTACGAGTACATGCTTGAAGCGGAGGATATCTCTTTGAGCTTCGGCGGGGTCAATGCTCTGCTCAGCGTCAGCTTCGCAGTTAAGAAGGGAGAGATATATTCGATTATCGGGCCCAACGGGGCCGGCAAGTCGAGCATGTTCAACGTTATCAGCGGACTCTACCGGCCCCAGCGCGGCCGGATCCTTTACAAGGGGACTGATATAACCTCGATGCCGCCTTTCAAACGGGCCCCCCTGGGAATTGCCCGCAGTTTTCAGAACGTCGAGTTGTTCAAGGGCATGACGGTTATCGACAACCTCCTGCTGGGCCGCCACATACACATGCGCACCGGTCTTTTGAGCGGTGCGTTTTTCTTTGGCAAGGCGCAGAAGGAGGAACTCCGCCACCGGGCCGTGGTCGAGGATATTATCGATTTTCTCGAAATTGAACACATCCGCAAAAAACCGGTGGGAACCCTTTCCTACGGCCTCCAGAAGCGCCTAGAACTGGGCCGGGCCCTGGCCCTGGAGCCGGAAATTCTGCTGCTCGACGAGCCCATGGCCGGCATGAACCTGGAAGAGACCGAGGATATGGCCCGGTTCATTCTCGATATCAACCAGGAGAGGGATACCACGGTGTTGTTGATTGAACATGACATGGGGGTGGTAATGGATATCTCCGACCGGGTGACGGTACTCAATTTTGGCGAGCTGCTGGCCACCGGCACACCTGAGGAAGTGCAGGCGAACCCGGCGGTGATCAGCGCTTATCTGGGGTCTGAAGATTCGGTTTTTCTGGCCGGAAGGGCGGGTTGAAGGGAACTATGAGTAACAGCAAACCAACTGGTGACACTTTACCGAAACTGCTGCAGCAGCAGGCCGAGCGTTTTGGTCATCGCCGGCACGCCCTGCGGGAGAAGGACTACGGCATCTGGCAGAGCTTTACCTGGCAGGAGTATTACGAGCATGTCAAGTATTTCTGTCTCGGCATGGTGGCGTTAGGCCTTGAGCGGGATGACAAAATCTCGATCATCGGCGACAACCGGCCGGAGTGGATCTATGCCGAGTTGTCGGCCCAGAGTATCGGAGCGGTGCCGATCGGCATCTACCAGGATTCGATCCTGAAAGAGGTATCCTACATTATAAACCTTTCCCGATCCAAGATCGTGGTGGCCGAAGACCAGGAGCAGTGCGACAAGATTCTCGACATGCTCGACGATCTTCCCTCGGTCGAATACATCATTTACCACGACCCCAAGGGGATGCGGACCTACGACGAGCCCAAACTGCTCTATTTCCCCGACGTCGAGGAGATGGGCCGGCGTTACGAGGAAGAGCATCCGGGGTTCTACGAAAGCCAGGTCGAGGCTACCAGCGAGGATGACGTGGCCGCCATCTGCACCACTTCGGGAACCACCGGCAATCCCAAGCTTTCGATGCTGAGTCACAAGAACATGGTGAGCATGGCCCACAATCTCGGCGAAGTGGACAAAAAGTATGAAACCGACGAATTTGTCTCCTTCCTCCCGCTGCCCTGGATCGGTGAGCAGATGATGGCGATCTCGAGCGCCCTGCTCTTCGGCTTCACGGTCAATTTCCCGGAGAAGCCGGAGACCGCCCAGGACAATGTTCGCGAGATCGGCCCCCACGTCATGTTTTCACCGCCGCGGGTCTGGGAAAACATGGCCGCCATGGTCCAGGTCAAGATCATGGACGCCTCGCCCTTCAAGCGTTTTGTCTACAACAAGTGCCTGCCGATCGGTTATCACTGGGCCGATCTCAAGTTTCAGAAGAAAACCCCGACCTTGACGGAAAAGGTCAAATATTTCATCGCTTACTGGCTGGTTTTCCGGGCCCTCAAGGATCGCCTCGGTTTCAGCCATATCCGCAGCGCCTCGACCGGGGGGGCGGCCCTGGGGCCGGATACCTTCCGTTTCTTCCACGCCTTAGGCGTCAACCTCAAGCAGATCTACGGCCAGACCGAGATTTCCGGAATCTCCTGCATTCATCGTGACGGCGACATCGATTTCGACACCGTCGGCATGCCGATCCCCGAGACCGAGATCCGGATCACCGAGGACGGTGAAATCATTTCCCGCAGCCCCTCGCTGTTTCTCGGGTACTATGAGAATCCCGAGGCCACGGCCGAGACCATTCGCGACGGCTGGCTCTATTCCGGGGATGCGGGGTATTTCAAGGAAAACGGCCATCTCGTGGTCATCGACCGGGTCAAGGATGTCATGAACCTGGCCGACGGTACCAAGTTCTCGCCCCAGTTTATCGAGAACAAGCTCAAATTCAGCCCCTATATCAAGGAGGCGGTGGCCATCGGTCACAACCGCGACTATATCGTGGCCATGATCTGCATCGATTTCGAGATCGTCGGCAAGTGGGCCGAAAACAACCGCCTGGCTTACACGACCTATACCGACCTGGCGGGCCAGGACCCGGTCTACGAGATGATTCAGAAAGAGGTTGAGAAGGTCAACGAAACCCTGCCCGAGGCGGCCCGGGTCAGAAAGTTCATTCTGCTGTACAAGGAACTCGATGCCGATGACGACGAACTGACCCGGACCCGCAAGGTCCGGCGGCGGTTCGTCGACGAAAAATACAGAGATATCATCGAGGGCATGTACGCGAACCAGGACATCATCCACATCGAGACCATAATCAAGTATCAGGA
>WFRT01000336.1 GCA_015486445.1 Pseudomonadota bacterium
AAATTCTCGGCGGCTGCTGCGGCACCGGGATTGAACACCTGGAACGGCTGGTGTCGGAACTCGGTTACACGAGCCCTCCGCTCTCTTTTTCCTGATTCGCCATGCCGGTCTACCGCCTCAATCTCAATACCGTGTTTCCCCCGGCCAGCCTGGCCGAACCGGGCCGCGGGCTGCTCGCGGTCGGTGGCGATTTGTCTTGTGAACGGCTGCTCAAGGCGTACGCCGCCGGAATCTTTCCCTGGTACTCTCCCGGTGACCCCATTCTCTGGTGGTCGCCCGATCCCCGGGCCGTGCTTTTTCCAGACGAGTTCCATCTCTCCCGGCGCAACCGCCGCTACCTTGACAAATCGGGCTTCAGGTTGACTCGAGACCGGGTTTTTGCCGAGCTTGTAAAGGCCTGCGCCGAAACTCCCAGGCGGCATGAAAAAGGCACCTGGATTACGCCGGAGATGGTGGCCGCCTATGTCGATCTGCACCGGGCCGGGTATGCCCACTCCTTTGAAACCTGGCGGGACGGCCGCCTGGTCGGCGGCCTGTACGGGGTTTCACTGGGGCGCTGTTTTTTCGGCGAGTCGATGTTCTCGATCGTCGACCACGCTTCCAAGGCGGCCCTGGCCGAACTCGTCGCCTTCTGTCTCCGTCACCGTTTTCATTTCATCGACAACCAGTTCCTGACCCCGCACCTGGCCGCTTTCGGGGTGCGCGAGATCTCCCGCCGCGAATACCTGCGCCGGCTTGAAAGGGCGCTGGCCAAACCGACCCTGAGAGGCTGCTGGACGGAACTTTGATCCTCTCCGCCGGGGGCCGGACGACCGAAGAACTCCGGGCGGTCCGAAAGCTTCGTGGTCTTCCCGCGGTCGGTTAGTCGCTGGCACCCGGCAAAACCTTGTTTACTTTACCCTCTTTTTGCTATATAAAAAGTCTTTTTGTAATAATAGGTAATTTATTTCCGCAGATACCGTTGTTGGTTACGTCCGCATTGTCATTGAAGATATCGCCGGGCTGAGTGCCTGCGGGTTGCAAGGATCGTTTACCGGGATCGAGGAGAATAATGCGCAGAGAATCTTTCCTGTGGCTGGCCCTGGGCTGCAGTTTCCTGGTGCTGCTTTTTATCCTGGTGCCGCTGTTGCGGATGGTTTCGGCCCCGACACCGGGCGCCCTGGCGGCAACCATCATTGATCCTGAGGTCTACCACGCCCTCTGGCTCAGTCTCTATACCGGGATTTGCGCCGCCCTGATCTGCTTTGTTTTCGGCACCCCGCTGGCCTGGCTGCTGGCGCGCAGCGAATTCCCCGGCAAGCGCCTGGTGGAGGCGGTTGTCGATCTGCCGATTGTCATCCCGCACCCAGTGGTCGGGATCGCCCTGCTGGGCCTGGTCGGGAAAAACTTCTGGCTTGGCCGCCTGCTCCATGAACTGGGGGTGCGGCTGGTCGGCAGTCCCGCCGGGATCATCATGGTCATGACCTTCGTCGGCCTGCCTTTCTACCTGCAGTCGGCCAAGGAGGGGTTTGCCGCCGTATCTCCCCGTCTCGAGCACGTTTCCCGCAGTCTCGGGGCGTCGATGTTTAAGACCTTTTTCCAGGTCAGTTTTCCCCTGGCCCGGCGGGCCATTGTCAGCGGGCTGATCATGTGCTGCGCCCGGGCGATCAGTGAGTTTGGGGCCGTAATCATCATCGCCTACCATCCGATGATTGCCCCGGTCCTGATGTTTGAGCGCTTCCAGGCCTACGGCCTGCGCTACTCGCAGCCGGTGGCGGTCTGGCTGATTGTTGTCTGCCTGCTGCTCTTTGTTTCGCTCAGGGTGGTCAGCCGGGGCCGCCGGCCACGACGCCGGGAGCAGCGGGCATGAGTCTGAAAATAGAGGGCCTGGAACTTGAACTGGGAGGCTTTCGCCTGGCGGGGATCGATCTCGAACTCGACCGGGGGGACTTTTTTGCCCTGATCGGGCCGACCGGGGCCGGCAAGAGTGTTCTGCTCGAAACCCTGGTCGGCCTGGTGCGGCCCGACCGCGGCCGTCTTTTTCTTGCCGGCCGGCGGCTCGATTCCCTGCCCCCGGAACGGCGGGGGATCGGTATCGTCTACCAGGACTATGCCCTTTTCCCCCATCTCAAGGTACGGGAAAACATCAACTACGGTCTCCGCTTCCAGGGGGGCCGCGGAAAGAGCCGGTTCCTGGTAGACGATCTGGTGGAGCGTCTTGGTCTTTCCCAACTGTTGGAGCGTTATCCGGAAAG
>WFRT01000337.1 GCA_015486445.1 Pseudomonadota bacterium
GCCGAGCAGGCCGGCGCCGCCGGTGACCAGAACAGGATGTGAATTCATGTCGTTGTCCTTTGCTTTGCCGGGGGGTCAGTTTTCTGCCTGCAACCCGGAATCGGGCGGTGCGCCAGCCGCCGTCGTCTCCGGCGCTGGCGGGTCGTCATTTGCCGTTTCATTCCTTAAGGCGCGTAGAAACAGGGCCAGAAAGGTAAAGGCGGTTATCAGGCAGCCGCAGGCGAAAACCAGCCGCGGGGGGTATTCGGGCAGTTTCATCCAGCCCTGGAAAAAGTGGCCCTTGAAGCTGTCGAAAGCCCGGATGAAGGCATACCACGACATGGAGAAAAAGAGGGCGGCCGCCAGCAGGTTGTTCATTCCGTCACAGAAGCGTTGGAGGCCGGCCGGCAGTTTGTCGTAGATCAGGTCGACCTGGACATGGCCCCTCTTCCAGGTGATCCCCGGCAGGGCCAGGGCGTTGATCATGGCGAGGAAATAGGAACTCAAGGTCATGGCATCGAAAAACGAGGTGTTGAAAAGGTAGCGGGCGAAAACATCGCTGATGGTCAGCAGGGTAAGCACCGAGATAAAGACGATGTTGATCCAGCCCAGGACCCTGATAACCTTTTCCAGAATCTTGTCCATGATGGCGTTTCCCGTTGCCCTTGAATTTTCAACCCCGGCCTGCCTGCGGCCCGGCGCTGACGGTTACTTTCCGGGATAGAGCCCGGGCAGCTGGACCCAGACCTTGTGGTGCAGTTTTTTCATGATGGCGACATAGGCGAGATACATCCGCCGGCCCTGGTCGCCGTTTTCCCGCACCCATTTTCCCCAGACCGGGATCATCTTTTCGGCCAGGCGATGGAGCTCGGTTTCGGAAAAGGTGATGATCTCCCCGCCGCGATAGTTTTCATAGCGCTTGCGCATCACCTTGTCCAGGGTGTCGTACAGGACCGCGAATTTCCGGGCATAAATGGGAAACAGCGGGCGCCATTTCCGCTGGATGTCGGCCGGCACCCGATTCCAGCTTTCCCGGTGCATGACGACATTGCAGTGCCAGCCGCTCAGCAATGGAACGTCGATTACCCAGCGGGTCACTTCCTGCCATTTCCAGGCCGCGATGCCCGGCGTCCAGGGGGCCAGGCCGGCATCGACCGTGCGCCGCTGCAGGGCCATATAGACGTCGGGGGTGCTGATCGTGATCGGCACCGCCCCGAGAGCCTCGCAGACATCGATGAAAACCGATTCCCCGCCGAAAATCCGCAGTCCCTTGAAATCCTCGACCCGGGTTATTTTCCGGTTGCTGAAGATCCGGCACGGCGTCGTGGCCAGGGGAAAGAGATAGACGACGTCGGCGAATTCTTCCCGGAAGAATCCTTCCTTCATCAACTCGAGGATGATCCTGCTCCCGGTGGCCGCCGATTCGGCAAAGAAGGGCAGTTGAATCCCCAGGGCCAGGGGAAAACGGCAGCCGGTATAGCCACAGCAGGTAGTCGCGATATCGGCCAGCCCCTCGGTGGCGATTTCGTACTGCTCCCGGGCCGCGCCCAGGGAACC
Source organism: Pseudomonadota bacterium (assembly GCA_015486445.1). GTDB lineage: Bacteria > Desulfobacterota > Anaeroferrophillalia > Anaeroferrophillales > Tharpellaceae > JAADEO01. Next base: position 1,537 of record WFRT01000337.1, read on the forward strand.
GGTGCCGTAATACTCGAGCTTGACCCGGCCGTCGCCGGCTTTTTCGAGCTGATGGCAAAAGTCCTTTAAAAGCTTGTCGGCCGGGTGGGACGGAGGGATGAAGGAGCTGAAGCGCAGGACAATGGGCTTTTCCCCGGCCCGGCCGGATGCCGCGACCGGGCCGGGGAAAAACACCAGGAACGCCAGGAATACCAGGAACAGGCATGGCGGCAGCCGGTGGAATACGGGCTGCGGGCCGGCAGGAAAAAGTCGCTTTTTCTTCGCCATCATCAACCCGGGGGGGCCGGCCCCGCAATGGCGAGCCGGCCTGGTAAAATGGTTACAGGTCGAGCAGGTCCTCGGCGTTTTCGTAGAGGTAGCGGGACATCGCTTCCTCACTCAAGGGCAGCGCGAAGGTTTTTTCGAGGTGCTGCTCGCAGTTGCCGAAGGGGTAGGCGCTGCCGAACAGGAAACGGTCGGGCAGCCATTCGATACCCTTGACGAACTGGTCGCCGCCGGCCGAAAACATGTAGACGTCGGGTGACAGGAAGATGCCGCCCGAGCCGATGGCGCTCGACTTCATGGCCGCGGCGATCGCCTCGTTGACATAAGGGTAGGCGCCGTGTCCCAGGACCAGGGGCAGATCGGGAAAGGTCTGGGCGACATGCTGGAAACGGACCGGGTCGGTGTAGGTCAGATCGGGCCCGGCGAAGGGGCCGGTCATCATCAGGACCGGGACTTCGAGTTCGTCGCATTTTTCATAGAGCGGCATCAGGCGCTCGTCGTCGGCGTACATCGGTTCCTGGAAAAGTCCGGGTTCGATGCAGAGACCCTTGAGGCCGAGCTCGTTGACCGCCCGTTCGAGTCCGGCCGCGGTCTCGGTAAAAGGCAGGTCGCCGTCCACCCCGGCCAGGCCCAGGAGCCGGCCGCCGGAGGCCCGGGAAAGTTCGGACATGTATTCGTCGCTGACATGACAGGTGAGGCCGAGAATATGGGAATGGCGGCCGTTCATCAGGCCGCAGCGGATGCCGGAACGCTCGATCTCGCCATAGAGCAGCTCGAGGGCGGCCGGGTCGGCCTCGCCGGTTTCGCTCTCGAGGCTCTTTTCGTAGGATTGTGGGGTGTCGACGCCGAAGCGGTAGTTGGCGAAGCGAACGATGCCCTCGGGGAAAAAGCCCTTGTAGGGCGCGGTCGGCGGCCGGAGCCTGAAGTCGATGATTTTTCCTTGGAACTGTTCCTTGTCTACCATTTTTTCCTCATTTACCAATGTTTGGGGTTGTATTTCGCGGCCCGGCCGGAATCAGTCGTCAAGTTCCAGCAGCCGGGCGGCATTGTTGTAGAGGTAGTTGGCCATCACCTCGCGGGAGAGGGGAAACTCCAGCGTCAGGTCGATGCTTTCCCGGAAGGTCCCGAAGGGATAGGCGGTGCCGAACAGAAACTGGTCCGGGAGCTGGCAGATGGCCTCGATGTAGAGGCGGCCGCCGGGGAAGAAACAATAGATGTCGGGGGAGATGTAGAGGGTCGGGTGCTTGACGCAAAGGGCGATGGCGTCGAGGATCCGAGGGTAGCCGCCGTGGGCGAGAATCATCTTGAGCCCGGGAAAATCCTGCATCACCCGGTCGAGCGGGGGCCAGTTGTTGGCGTCGATGTCGTGGCCGGCATAGATGCCGCTCTGCAGCATCAGGGGTTTGTCGAGGCTCAGCATGGTCTCGTAGATCGGGTAGAGCCTGGGGTCGTTGAGCTGCAGCGGCCGGCCCTGGGAATCGACGCTGTAGCCGATCTCCAGCACCGCTCCGTGGAGACCGTGTTTGTCGAAGGCTGCCTTGATGGCCGTGACAATCTCGTCGGTTGGCCGGTCGGCATCGATGCCGTGCATTCCCAGGGCCCGGCCCCGGTAACGGCGGTTGAGTTCGGTAAGTTCTTCGTCGGTGACGTTCAGCGAGGTGATGCCCGACTCCTTGACCACCGCTTTGGGCGGGTTGCTCAGGTTGCGGCCGGGCACGACGATTTTGTCGATGCCGGCTTCGGTCATTTCCTGGTAGAGGAGGTCGAGGCCCTCGTCGGTGCCGACCTCATACATCGAGGGCAGGGTCGCCTGGGACGGGGGGCAGATGAAGCGGTTCTGCCATTTCAGGCGGCCAAGCTTCAAGTCGAAGATCAGTTTCTGGGCCGCCATCGGCGGCCGGCAGCGAAAGTCGATAACCTTGTAGTCGATCATGTCGTTACCCGGTTCTTAGAGGTTGATGGCGTAGTGATAAACCACCCCCGACCCCTCCTGAAAAGAGGGGAGATAGAATTCAGCTGAATAGTTACTGCGAAATCAGCATCTTTCGAGGATGTGGATTGCCATTGCGGCCTCTTCGAAGCCCAGGTTGCCGCCGCCGTTTTCGGCCAGGGCCAGGCGGCAGCCCTCGACCTGGCGGGGGCCGGCTTCGTGGCGCAGCTGGGTGACCAGTTCGAAGATCTGGCCGAGGCCCGAGGCGCCGACCGGGTGGCCGCGCGATTCGAGCCCGCCGGAGACGTTGATCGGCTTGCTGCCGCCGAGTTTGGTGGCCCCCGATTCGGCATAGGGGCCGCCTTTGCCCTGAGCACAGAAGCCCAGGGCCTCGGTCTGGTGCAGTTCGCCGAAAGCGGTGGCGTCGTGGACTTCGGCCAGGTCGATGTCATCGGGACCGACCCCGGCGAGTTCGTAGGCCTGCCGGGAACAGCGGGCGGCGATGTCGTGGGTTTCATCCTCGATCGGCCGGTCGGTGCCCGAGGCCAGAACCGAGGCCCGGATCTTCACCGGCCGGACAGCCTTGAGCTTTTTCATGAAGTTATCCGAGCAGACGATCGCGGCCGCGGCTCCGTCGCCGACCGGAGCGCACATCGGCACCGTCAGGGGCCAGATTACCGGCCGGCCGGCCAGCACCTCTTCGACGCTCATATCCTTCTGGTACTGGGCGAACGGATTCATGGTGCTGTGGAAATGATTCTTGCTGGCAATGACCGCAAGCTGTTTCTGGGTGGTGCCGTAGGTCGCCATGTGCCAGCGGCACCAGCCGGCGTAGACGTCCATGAAGGCACTGCGGTTTTTGCCGGCCGTCTCGGCTTCGTTCTGCGCACCCGGAATCTCCAGGGACAGGCCGTCCAGTACATTTTTCCAGGCCAGGAAATGTTCCTTGATGCAGGCTACGTCGACGCCGGCCGAATAGGCACGGAAGGTTTTATTCTTGTCTTCGCTGTAGAGTTTTTCCACGCCGGCCGCCAGGACGCAGTCGTAGAGCCCGGAAGCGACCCCCATCCAGGCACCGTGCAGGGCCGTGGAAGCCCCGGCACAGGCGTTTTCGACATTGACGATGGGGATTCCCTGGAGGCCCAGCGGCCGCAGGGCGACCTGGCCTTTAATGCAGTGCTGGTCAGTGAAATAGCCCCACATAGAGTTGGAAAACCAGGCCGACTCGATCTCGTCAACCTGGACCCCGGCATCGGCCAGGGTGGTGCGTACCGCCTCAGCCGTGAGATCCTTTTCCGAACGTTCCAGATGCTTGCCGAAGCGGGTCATCCCGGCTCCGATGATGTAGACTTCGCGCATAGTTACTCCATTGTTTTTACGGTTTAAACAGCTCTTTCCTATTCGTAGGTTTTTTCGAAGACCTTGCCTTTGTAGTGGCTGCGTTCAAGGCTTCCGGGCTCGGCCCAGATAATCTTCGGGCTGATTTTAAGTCGCCGGCTCATGGTTTCGACAAGCTCCTTTTCCAACTCGGCCAGGGCTTTGTCGTCAAGACCCTCGGCGTGTTCGACCCGCAGTTTCAGCGGCGGCACCACCCGGGGGGGCTTTTCATCGAGGATGATCCGCAGCTCGCCGGTGACCCGGGGGACGAATTCGTTGATCACGCCCTTGATGTGGCTGGGGTAGACCATCACGCCCTTGACCTTGAGCATGTCATCGGCCCGGCCCACGACCTTGTAGCGGAAGCCGGTGCGGCCGCAGGGACAGGGTTCGGTGAAAACCTGGTGGATGTCGCCCATCGACTGGCGCATCCAGACGAAGCCGTCGCCGACCAGGGTGGTGAAGACGGCTTCGCCGCGGGCCCCGTTCTCGAAGGGGATGGGTTCCTTGGTTTCGGGATCGACCAGTTCGTACCAGCAGAGGTCGTCGCCGACCCAGTGCATGCCCTGGTACTCCTCGTGGTCGCAGGAGAAGCCGAAACCGGCGCCGGCATCGAAGATCCGGCAGCCGTAGGCGCTCTCGAGTTTTCTCTTGAGTTCGGGGATCCCGGCCCCGGGCTCGCCGCCGAGAATCATTGCCTTGAAGCCCAGTTCCCCGACCTCTTTTTCGAGGATCTGGGGACATTTTTCGATCAGGTATTCGGCCAGGGAGGGGGTGCCGACGTAGAAGGTGCCGCGGAACAGCTTCTGCATCAGGAGAATGCGTTCGCTCTTGGCTTCGGCGCCCACCGGGATCGCCATGCAGCCCAGTTTCTGCAGGCCCATCATCAGGGTGACGCCGGCCACCACCATCGACAGGGCGAAACAGAAGAGCATCCGGTCCTCGGACCGGATGCCGGCCCGCCAGGCCCCGCGGACCATGGTTTCGCCCCAGAGATTCTGGATGTCGAAATTGGTCATCGGGTAGGGGGTGGGGACGCCGGTGGTGCCGGTGGTCGTGGCCATGTAGTCGAGATCGTCGACACTGATCGGCATGATGTCGTCCAGGACCCGGAGAAAGTCGCCCTCGTAATGGTTGACCAGCTCCAGCAGTGAAAGCTTGTTGAACAGGGGAATCTTATCCCGAAACTCGGCAAAACCGGTCAGCTTTTCCGGGTCGAGCCGGTTTTTTGCCATGATCTCGGCGTAGAAAGGAGCGTTGGCCTTGAGCCGGGTCAGCATGGTTTTGAGGCGGTCGATCTGGAGCTTTTCCATCTCCGGGGTCTGGAGCATGGATTCCATTTCCATGTTCCAATAGGGCCTGTTGCTGTCCATTGCCGTCTCCTGGAGCGCTGAGTAGTTCTTAAGATAAGAAAGGTGTTTGGCTATACGTCAAGAGGGAGATTGAATTTTTCGCAATACTCGGGATAAAGTTCCTTGCCCGGCTTGAAAAGCGGCATCAGCTGCAGAACCTTGTTGACCGGGCCCTTGGCCTTGATTTTCCGAGTTGCCAGGGCCATCGGAATGTTGACCTTGTCGAGCCAGTACTTGTGGACCATGTCGCCCGCCATTTTCATGGTTACCACCGGCTTTTCGGTCTTGGCGTCATTACCGAAGCGGGGACCGTCCTGATCGACGAACATCGCCATGTCGAGGTCGGTAATTACGAATAGAATACTGATTTCATTGTTCTTCAGCTCCCTGCCGAGGTCGGTTTCCCGGATCAGGCGGCTCCAGAAATCACCAAACAGTTTTTCCGCGGTTTCCTTGTCCTTGAAAATTGCCATTTCATTCTCCATTGAAAGCAGTCGACGGATATCCCATGGATATGCTGGTTGCCGGTTTCGTGTGCGGGTATAAATATGGTTCCGTTGTTTCAGCAAGAGATATGCCATTTTTGTTTTTCACCTGTCACCCATGTAATAACTCGGGTTTCGGGCCGGCCGGCAACCCTTCCGGGAAGGAGTGTTTTTATTTCGACATAAAAAGTTTTCATCTCGTCATGAAGCTTGACCGTCTTTATGTGATCTGTTAACTACGGTAACGCAGCCAATTTAATCTCTTGTCGTGGGATGATTGCTTATGACCGATTTTACGCCGGAACAGTGGTCCTTCCTGGCCCTGCTCGAAGCCTTTTCCGAACCCGTGCCGATCGAGATTGCCGGGATTCTGTCACCGTTGCTGCCCGGGCCCCTGATGGCTTTGCTGGAAAAAGCCGAACCCGAGGGCTTGATCCAGCGGCCGAGCCGGGGGATGTTCGCGATTGGTGCATCCTTATCGGAGCCGGTACGCAGGAAACTGGCCCGGATCAACCGCCGGGAGCGGATGGCCGCGATTGTTGACCAGATTTATCGGGAGAATCTCGATGCCGGTCTCTCGCCCGAAGCCATGCTGCAACTTTTGGAAAGAGCCGGGCACGATGCGACCCTGGCGCAAAAGGAGATCACGATCGCCCACGAGGCGGTGGCCGAAAGCAAGTACAAAAAAGCCCGTCTTTTTCTCGAACGGGCGGTGGAAAGGCTGGTCAAGGCCGGGGTCGACGATAAAACCGGAGCCCTTTTCGTTTCCGCCGTCCTTGAACTTTCCAATTTGAGCTTTTCCCTGGGGGTTGGTTTTCAGCGGATCTACCGCTACCTGGTCCTGGCCCAGGAAACCGCTGATCGGCTCGGCGACTATCGTTCCCGTGCCCTGATCAACCTCCACCTCGGCCGGGTTTTCTATTTTACCGGGAGAAGGGACAACGCCCTGGTGGCGCTGTCTCTGGGGTATGAAGAGGTCAAGGAACTGGACGATGAAGATATTCTGGGACAGGCGTCTGTCTTTCTCGGGATATTCTATTATATCCAGGGGCGCTTCCAGGAAGCCATCCGCTATTTCGAAAAGGCCGAACAACTCATGGAAGGGGAGGGAAGTTCGATCCTGACAACCCCGACCGCACCCCTGTTTATGGGCTACAGTGCCGTCTACCTGGGGCAGTTTCACCGGGCCATCGGCAGTCTCGACTACTACTGGCGGCTGGCCGAGGAACAGGGCAATCATTCGCTGGCGATCATCCTGCGCGGGGTTCTGGGAACCGTTCTGGTTCTTCTCCGGAAAGAGCGTGAAGCCATGGCCCACTTCAAGGAAGTGAAACACGATGACGGGGAGTATCCCTATTCCCTCGGTCGCTACCTGGCCGGCGGCGGGATTGCCCTGCTGCACTATTTCAAGGGCCAGGTCAGCGAGGCCTACAAGGTGCTCAGGGAAACGGTCGAGGGAGGGGCCCGGATCGGTCTTGTCCAGCAGTATTCTTCCCCCTGGATCCTCGAGATGGTCAGCGAGTTTCACCGCCTGGGTTTCGATCCCCTGCCGGACTTTGCCTATGAAGATGTCATGGCCCGGGTCTGGAACGGGGTCAACATTCACCTGAAAGGGGTGGCCTGGAGGCTCCGGGCCCAGGCCATGATGGCGGGGGGAGAAGAGGCTGAAGAGGTGCGCCGGGTCCTGGAAAAAAGCTTGCAGGATCTCGAAGAGTCGGGTGACAAGGTGCAGCAGAGCCGAACGATTTTTGTCATGGTCAGGCTCGAACTGAAGGAGCATAATCGGGAGGCCGGCCACCGGCTGGCGCGCCGGGCCCGGCGGTTGCTGGGTGGTTATGCCGATGAATTCTTTCCCGGGGAGTTCCGGGCCCTGATGGGGGGGGAAGGGGCGGTTGTCGACCGGGAACTGCGTCAGCAGGGCATCCTCCACGACTACCTGGCCATGCTGGAAGCCATTCATCCCGGTGACAGCGAGCACGGGGTTATGGTCAAGGTGCTCAACACGACGAGCAGTATTTTCGGGGCCGAGCGCAGCGGTCTTTTCTGGTTCCACAAAAAAAAGGGCGCGGCGCCGGAATTACGGGCGGCCAACAACCTGAGCCGCAAGGAGGTTATGGTCGAAAGCTTTCGCGAGAGCATGACCATGGTTTTCGATGCCCGGCGGACGGCTCAGCCCCGGATGGGGCGTCTTCGTTCCCCGGCCGGGGTGCGGGCCGGGCGGCACCCCATTCATTCGGTTCTCTGCATTCCCATCGAGGTCAATGACGTGGTGCGCGGCGTCCTTTATTACGACAACTCATATCTTGACGATGCTTTTGACTTTCTCGGTCCCGAAATCATGAAGGATATGATGCGCCACACCAGCCTGGTGGTGGAGCGCCACTTGAAGTATCTGAAACTAAGGGAAGAGCGCAACCTGCTGGCCACGGAAAAATCGTTCCAGTTAGAACGCAGTGAAGTCAAGATCATCTCCAGCTCCGAAAAGATGGAGCATCTCCTGGGGCAGGTGGACCAGATTGCCGCAACCGATTCCACCATCTTGATCACCGGTGAAACCGGTACCGGCAAGGACCTGTTCGCCCGGCGTATCCACCGCTTGAGTTCCCGGTCGAAGGCTCCCTTCGTGATTGTCGATGCCGCCACGATTCCCGACAACCTGGTGGAAAGTGAGCTTTTCGGCCATGAACGAGGCTCTTTCACCGGGGCCGATCGTCAGAAGATCGGTCGCATCGAACTAGCCCATCACGGCACCCTTTTCCTGGATGAGATCGGGGAGTTGCCGCTGTCGGCCCAGGCCAAGCTGCTGCGGGCCCTGCAGGAAAAGCAGTTTTCCCGGGTCGGCGGCAACCAGGTGCTGAACTCTGATTTCAGGCTCGTGGCCGCCACCAACCGGAATCTGGCCCGGGAGGTGGCCGAAGGTCGTTTCCGGGAAGATCTATATTTTCGTCTCAACGTTATCCCGATCCACCTGCCGCCGCTGCGGGAGCGGCCCGCCGACATCCTGCTGCTGGCTGAGCATTTCCTGGAACTGTATGCCGCCAAGTACAATCGGCGCCGGGATTTAAGTCTTACCCCGGCCGGCCGGGAAAAGCTCACCGAATACAACTGGCCCGGCAATATCCGTGAATTACGGAATGTCATGGAGCGGGCCGTGCTTCTATCGAGTGAAAACCAGCTGGTAATCGATTTGCCGGCCGCCATCCAGCCGTCATCCGGAAACGATCCTTTTATCGATATGCCGACTTTAGACGAAGTGCAGCGGCGTTACATCGAATATGTCATGGAAAAATGCGGCGGCAAGATCGGTGGACCCGGCGGAGCCGCCGAAATCCTGGGGATGAAAAGAACCAGCCTTTATTCCCGGATGAAGATTCTGGGAATAAGCCCGGCAAAAAGTTAAGACCCGCGGGGCGTTTTCAGGTTTCGGCAGCGCCTTGCCGGCATAATTCCCCGCTTCTTTTGTTCATGATTTTGCAGCCTCCTTCCCGGCCCGGCGGGCCTCCATCATCTCGATAAAGCTTTCAAAACGGGTTCTGACCGGTCCCTCGGCATAGGAGCGGGGGTCGTTCATGTCGGCGCTCAAGATCAGGACCGGGATGCTTCTGCTTTTCTGGATTGCCGCCTTGACGTCCTGCTGGGCGGCGGCGGCCGGCCGGCAGCTCAGGTTGGCGTGGAGGACGACGCCGTCGATGTCGTATTCGTCGATCTTGCGCTCGAAGTTGGCGATCCGCTTTTCGAGGTTCAGGGTGTAGGGCAGCAGCAGCAGTTCGCGGGCGATCTGGCGCAGGGTTTCGTTAAAGGTTGTGGTTTGCCGCCGCCGGATGGCGAACGATTCGGTGTACTGTTCGTAGACGAAACGGGCCCCGCGCTCGGCCAGCCAGTAGTAGAGGTCGACCTTGTACCAGATCGTGATCCCCTCCCAGATCAGGCGGTACTTTTCCCGCTCGCCGGAAGCGGCCGGCGATATCGGGCCGAAACGTTTCCTGATTTCCTCCAGGGTCTTGCGGTAGTAGCGGATGCAGCCGTCCAGGTTCCACATGACCGCCACCGGCAGCATGAAAAGACGCTGGTATTCGAAATACTGGGGTGCCGGCAGGCTGCGCCGGTACTGGAGGATTTCGTCATAGAGCCGGCAGGCCTCCTGGGACTTGGCGATGATCCGCATGAACTTTTCCTCGGAAAACTTTTTGCCGGTGTGTTTTTCGAGAAAGGTTACCAGGTCTGAGAACTGGGCCACGAGGTAGTCGATGTCGCGTTCCAGCTCCTCCTCGCCCGACCCGGCCACGTGGCTGGGGACGTCGAGACCGAAATAGGGAGCGTGGCGGCGCCGGGCCTCGTTTTCCATCCACTTGACGTGGGTGTCGCAGACCATGTTGGCCGAGGTATAGAGATCGGGCTTCGGCACCCCCCCGAAGTCGCAGGGCCAGCCCAGTTCGGTGGCCCCGATGCTGGTTTTCATGTAGCTGCAGAGGTCGCGGGAGTAGCCCATGCTTTCGGCCTGTTCGATCGCCGACCGGGTAACCCCGGCGGACCCGGCGTAGCAGGCATAGGCCTCGGGGTGGATGGGAAAGATGTCGAAGGCGAGCAGGAACTCGATCGGGAAACCGGCCGTCGGGGCCCCGGTTTTCCGCCAGGGGTTGGCATGGGCGATTTTCGATTTGGTCGTGTACTCGGCCATCAGCCCGAAAAGCTTCGGGGTCAGCGGCTGGTTTTTGAAACCTTTGATCCCGGAAAGGGCGACGTCCCGGTGCTGGGTCAGGAATTTAAGCATGTTAAAGTTCTCCGGTGAACGGTTTTTCTACTCCAGCAGCTGCCGGAAGGTTTCGAGCCGGGTCAGGGCCTGGTGGTCGAGGGTCGGGGTGTATTCGCGCTCCAGGTGGATGATTCTGATGCCCTGCTTTTTCAGCTCGTTAACGATCCAGGGAGCGTCAATGGCGTAGGGTTCGCAGAATTTCAGGTTCTGGGAGACCACGGCGTTAAGGCCGCTTTCCCAGAGGGCCGTTTTCAGGTAGTCCAGACGCCGGTCCGACGGCACCCGGGTGGCGGGCTGGGGCTGCAGGGCGTAGTATTCGACCAGGGCCTTCAGGGGCTCGACGGTTTCCGGGATGGCGGCGTGGAAATAGCGCTCGCCCAAAGAGAGATCATCGCGCACGACCCGCAGGCCGGCCTCTTCCATGACCTCCATCCAGCCCGGGAAGGTAACGTCGGAGCCGGTCAGCAGGACCGGAACCAGGGCCCGGGGAAAAGCGGGCCGGGCCGGCCACTCCCGTTCCAGTTCTCCAAGATATTCGAGGACCCGGTCCCGGGGCTCCTGGACCGCGGTCCGGACCATTTCGAAGTATTCCGGGTTGGTGATGTCCCGGGTCGCCCTCAGGGCCGCCAGCCGGCGCATTTTTTCCTTGATCCGGTTGCTTTGGCGAATGGCGGCGGCCAGTTTCTCCGGGGTGATTGCGACCCCGTAGGCCTTTTCCAGGTCAGCGCGGAAATCGTCAAGCCCGCGCCGGTGGAAGACCCGGGCCGTGGGGTTGGTTTTCATCGGCGTGTTGACCCAGAAAAAAGGCTGGCCGAGATGGCGGCGCCAGACGTCGTAGTGGCGGTTGGTGGCGTCGCAGCCGTGGGCGAATCCGATTCCGGCCCAGTCGTCGTCCGCGGCCAGGGCCTGGTTGAGCGCCCCCCGGGCGAAGGGGCAGAAATAGGTGTGCAGGTACTCGTCGGCGGCCCCGGTGCCGGCCTCGACGTCGCCCAGGATCTTGTACGGGGTAAAGCCCGCGGCCATCACGATCTCTTCGGGAAATTCGTGGCCGCTGTCAAAGTAGGCGAATGTCTGCATGGGGTTTCCTTATAGGGTTAAATCTTTCGGGCGAGAACGGCGGCCCCGACGGCGCCGTTGACCTGGGCGGTTTCGGGCACCGTGATATTCAGTTTCAGTTTTTCCTCGAGCGCTTTCCTGATGCCCTGGTTGCGGGCCACGCCGCCGGTCATCGCCACCGGCGCCTTGACGCCGCTGCGGCCCATCATCGACACCACCCGCCCGGCGATCGACTCATGGATGCCGGCAATGATGTTTTCCCGCTCCTCGCCCCGGGAGATCAGGGAAATGACCTCGGATTCGGCGAACACCGTGCACATGCTGCTGATCTTGACGGCCCGGTTGGCGACCAGCGAGAGGCGGCCGAAGTCCTCGAGGTTGAGTTCGAGGGCCCGGGCCATTACCTCGAGGAAGCGGCCGGTGCCGGCGGCGCACTTGTCGTTCATCTTGAAGTCGGCGACGTTGCCGTCGGCGTCGAGCTGGATGAACTTGCTGTCCTGGCCGCCGATGTCGATCACCGACCGGGTGCCGGGCCGGGAATAGACGATGCCGGCCGCATGGCACATGATCTCGGTAATGCGCCGGTCGGCGATATCGACGCTGTTGCGGCCGTAGCCGGTGGCAACCAGTCGATCGATCTCGCTTTCCCGCAGGCGGAGATTCTCCAGTGTTGCCGCCAAAAGCTCCCGCCAGGCCTTGTCGACGTTGTAGCCGGTGGGAACGATCTCGGTGTATAAAAGCTGGTCATTTTCCAGGACCGCAATCTTGGTCGTGGTCGAGCCGATGTCGATGCCGATCGTGCGCAATTTTTTGTTCTCCGTGTAACTATTCAGCCGAGTATTGGTCGAGCGCGGCTTTTCTTCAGGGCCAGCCGGGCCGGGCGCCCTGGGTTGCTGCTGGCCGGCGTTTTGTCCGGGTCTTTTCCGGATTCCACCAGGATGTCGGACTGCAGTTGTCGTGCCGAAACGGCAAAAAGGTGCCGTGGGATTTGGAAGTTGTTGTTTTAAGGGCCGGATCAAGCCTGTCTGTCTCCAGCCGGACCGGGAAAACTTGTCGTCATCCTTCATATATGATAGGCTTTCCCGTGTAAATATAAAAAACAGCCAAATATAACGGCTGCATAAAAACAGGCAGCCGTTGTCAGGCCGTAAGGGAGGGTGCAGGCATGGGGGTTGAAATTGAAGGCTTGATTGCCGAGTTTACCCGTCAGTTGGCTGCCAGCCGTGACCCGCAGCAGTTGTTGAGCCGGGTCTACCGCTTTTTCAAAAAGCTGATGCCGGTTGATTTCGTCAACCTGGCGGTTTACGACCCCCGCCTGGGGACCCTGCACTACCAGGCCTTTGTTTCCGATAACGGGGTCCTGCCGGTCGATGAAAAGATTCGCCTTTCGAGCAGCGCCCGCCTCGAAGCCGCCCGCCTCGAAGCAGGCGAGGTCTGCCTGATCGACAATCTCAACCGCCATCCGATCACGGTTGACATCATCGACCACCTTGGCATTGCCGATCTGGCCTCGACGATTTTCGTTTTGACCCCGCTGGCCAGAGAGCGTTTCGGGGTCCTGGGCTTTCTCGCCTGGGGCGAGAGGCGCTACCGTGAGCGACACCGGCGTCTTCTGACCGGATTGTACGAACCGATCGCCGGGGCCGTCGGCCAGATTATTGCACACTTCGAGATTTTAAGCCAGAAAGAGAGGCTGGCGGTCGCCAACCGGGAGTTTCGAAAAAAGCTTGGCTACCAGGTCATCGGTGCCGATACCGGCCTGAAAGAGGTGATGGCCCAGGTCGAAAAGGTGGCCGGGCTCGATATCCCGGTGCTCCTGACCGGTGAAACCGGGGTCGGCAAAGAGGTGATTGCCAACGCCATTCACAACTATTCCGACCGCATGACCGGACCGCTGGTCAGTATCAACTGTGGAGCGATCCCGGAAAACCTGATCGAAAGTGAGCTTTTCGGTTACGAGAAAGGAGCCTTCACCGGGGCCGAGAAACTGCGGCGCGGCTACTTCGAACAGGCCGACGAGGGAACCATTTTTCTCGACGAGGTCGGCGAACTTTCCCCGGCCGCCCAGGTCAAGCTTCTGCGTTTCCTCCAGACGCTGGAACTGCGCCGTCTGGGCGGTAGCCGGACGATCACCGTCGATGTCCGCATCATTGCCGCCACCAACCGCGACATCCAGGTCCTGGTCCGGGAAAACCGTTTTCGTGCCGATCTCTGGTACCGGCTTAACGTTTTCCCCATCCGGATTCCGCCGCTGCGCGAGCGCCGCGGCGACATCCCCGAACTGGCCGCCTATTTTGCCCGCCGCCAGGCCCTCGAGATGAACCTTCCCCACACCGTCAGCTTCGCCTCCAGGGCTTTTGAGCAGTTTGCCGCTTACGACTGGCCGGGCAATATCCGGGAGTTGAAAAACGTTATCGAACGGGCCCTGATCACCTGCCAGGGCCGCCCTCTCTCCTTTCCCGACCTGGCTGCCCGGCCGGCCCCGCCGGCGGCTGGCGAACCTCTTGCGGCAAACGAGACCGGTTTCCTTCCACTCGACGAAATGATCGCCACCCATATCCGCCGGGCCCTGAAAATCTCCGAGGGCCGGGTCGAAGGGCGCGGCGGCGCCGCCGAACTCCTGCGGCTCCACCCCTCCACCCTGCGGGCCAAGATGCGCAAGCTGGGTATCCGCATCCGCCGGGTGGCCGAGTGATATCACCTCATTTCTGGGTGATCGTGATCTTTTCGACCCGTCCGTTGAAACGAGTGGCATCACGGCCGATGCCGATGCCCGCGGCGACCGGGGTCTGGGAGTCGAAGCCAACGTCGGCAGGCTCGTCGGCGGCAAAAACCATGGCCTCGGTTTTCTCCACCCGGCCGCGGGCCGCGAGTTTGCCATTGACTTTGAGCTCGACCATGCCGCCCCGGCCCAGTCCGCCGCCGTCGTAGATGAAATCGATACCTACCGTAACCGGGCCCGGTCCGACCCTTTCTTTTGCCATGACCACATAGCGACGGCGGCCCAGGTAGTTGTAAACAAAGGCCGGCCGGCCATCCCGGAAATAAAACGACCAGCCGCCGAAACCGCCGCCCTGGCCGACAACCGCCCCGCGGGCCGGGAGAGCCGGGGGCAGTTTCAGTTCAGCAGTCAGTGACCAGGAGCGGTTTTTCAGGTTGAGGAAGGTATTTTCGAGCATGCCCTCCATGCCCTCGTAAAGGGTCATCGAGGTTCGGCCGGCAAGCAGGTCGGGGCGACCGACCAGGGCCGGGTTGAAACGTTCCAGGGTGCGGTCGTCAAGCGGCAGGACATGGTGAATTCGTGCCTGCCAGAGAAACAGTTCCTGCATTTGCTTGAGCTTTTCCGGGTGGCTGGCGGCCAGGTTGTGGGCCAGGCTGAAATCTTTGCGGACATTGTAGAGGTCCCAGGTGTCGGCCCTGAAGGGTTTCAGTTTACCGACCTGCCAGGGCGCCCGGTGGATGGTGCGGGCGAGCCAACCGTCGTAGTACAGGGCCCGGTTGCCGAAGAGTTCGAAATACTGGATCGTGTGGCGGCCGGCGGCCTGCGGATCGGCAAAGGTATAAACCAGGCTGGTGCCCTCGATCGGGACCTGCGGGGTGCCGTTGACGACCTTCGGTTCGGGCAGGCCACAGGCCTCGAGCACGGTCGGGGCGATGTCGATGACATGGGCGAACCGGGTCCGCAGGCCGCCGTGCCGGGCCGGAGGGATTTTTGCCGGCCAGCAGATTACCATGCCGTTGCGGGTGCCGCCGAAGTCGGAAGCGACCTGCTTGGTCCAGGTGAAGGGGGCGTCAAAGGCCACGGCCCAGCCGTTGGCCATGTGGGGATAGGTGTCCGGGTCGCCCCACTTGTCGATCATCTTGAGTTGGTCGGAGAATTTTTCCGGTGAACCGTTGAAATAGCTGAACTCGTTGATCAGCCCGTTGAAACTGCCCTCGGCACTGGTACCGTTGTCGCCGGCGATGTAGATGAAAAGGGTGTTGTCCAGTGCTCCAAGGTCCTGGAGGGCATCGACCAGGCGGCCGATTTCATGGTCGGTCATCTCGGTAAAACCGGCAAAGACCTCGGCCTGGCGGGCAAAAAGACGGCGGTGGTCGGCATCGAGAGAACTCCACTCCCTGATCTTTTCCGGTTTGGGCGCCAGCCGGGTTTCCGGAGGGATGATACCGGCCTCTTTCTGGCGCTTGTAAGTCTCCTCCCGGATTTTATCCCAGCCCCGGTCAAATTTCCCCCGGTAGCGCTCGGCCCAGGCTCGGGGCACGTGATGCGGGGCGTGAACCGCGCCCGGGGCGAAATAGATGAAAAACGGCCGCTCCGGGGTCATCGCCTGCTGGGCCCTGACCCAGCGAATTGCCTGGTTGGTGATGTCGATGGTGAAATGGTAGTTTTTGGACTGGGGCGGATAGACCCTTCTGGTGCCGTCGTAGATCAGCGGATGCCACTGGTTGGTTTCACCGCCGATAAAACCGTAGAATTTGTCGAAACCCTGGCGGGTCGGCCAGCGGTCGAAAGGTCCCGAAACGCTGGTTTCCCAGACCGCGGTTTCGTGCCACTTGCCGAATGCCGCGGTGCTGTAACCATTGAGTCGCAGCATTTCGGCCAGCGGGGCGACCCGGTTGGGAAGGCTGCCGGTGTTGCCGGGGAAGACGGTAGCGGTCTCCATGATCGAACCGACGTTGCAGGTATGGTGGTTGCGGCCCGATTTGAGCGCCGCCCGGGTCGGTGAACAGAGCGAGGTGGTGTTGAAGTTGGTGTAGCGCAGCCCCTGATCAGCCAGCCGGTCGAGGGTCGGGGTCCGGATCGGCCCGCCAAAGGTTGCGGTGGCGCCGAAACCGAGATCGTCGACCAGGACGATAACCACGTTGGGCGCCCCCTGCGGAGCCCGGACCGCAAATCTTTTCGGGGCCTTGACTTTGCGGACGTCGAGTTCGGAACAGGTTGGGGGCGCGGGCCGCTGGATCGGCAGAATCTCCCGGTCGAGCCGGCACTCACCGGCCCTGTTGCCGGCCGCCGCCACCGGGCACGGCAGCAGCAGCAATCCAGCCAGCAACAGAAACAGGTTTTTGACGTATACGGGCCTCATCATCTTCTCCTTTTTTGAAAGTTCCGCCTAATTTCCAACGTTACTGTCCGCTTTGCGGGAAATTTCATGGTCCAGCCAGGTCTGCAGCCGCCGGGCTCCGGGGTGGGCCGGGTTGCGGGCCAGGGCCTCTGCGGCCAGCCGTCGGGCCCGGTCGAAATCCCGGGCTTTAAGGTAAAAGCCGGCCAGGGCCTGGAAATAGTCGGGATCATCGGGCGCCCGCTGCAGGATTTCCTCGAGTTTCCGCGTCGCCTCGTGAATTTGACCCAGTCGTCCCAGGACTAGGGCGTAGTTGTAGATGATTCGGGTCTCACACGGGCGCTGGCGGGCGGCCCGGCCGAGATATTTAGCGGCCTCGGCGAAACCTCCGTTTTCGGCCAGCAGCAACCCCAGGGAATAGGCCGCAGCGTAAAAGTCAGGCTGCTCGTCAACCACCCGGCGCAGGAGTTTTTCGGCCTTCTCCCGGTCGCCCCGGCGGTTGCAGGCCAAAGCCAGGTTGTAGGCCGCGGGATAGAAGCGCGAGTCAATCTCCAGGGCCTCCCGCCAGCGGCGGATGGCGGTGGCGGAGTCACCCTTTCTGGCCGCCAGGTTGCCGAGATTGTAGCGCTGGCCCGGCAGGTCGCTGTTGTAGAGAAGACTCTGCCGGTAGGCGGCAAGATTTTTCCGGAAAGCCGCCCGGTCGGCCGGCCGCAGTTTTGCCGGGGAAACCGTGGTCAGGATAAAGGCGGCTTCCTCGCGCACGGCCCGGACCGGGTCGTAGAGTTTGGGTGCAACCAGCCGGACTTTGGTCGTTTCCGGCAAATCGTCGAAAACGCTTAAAGCCGTCCGGCGGACCAGGGCGGCATCATCGGCCAGGGCTTTTTCCAGAACCGCCGTGGTTTGTTCTCCCGAATAGTTGCGGCCTAAAAGATCGATGGCGGTAGCCCGCACGAGCGCCGGCTTGAGCCGGTCTGAAGCCAGGATGCGCAGGCCCGGTCCGGCCGCTTGGATCCCCTGGCGGCCGGCTTTGAGAATCTCGCCGAAATGCGGCCGGCCACTGTTGCCATACCATTTCCGGAAAGCGGCGATACTCCAGGCGATCGATTTGTCAGCGTGGCAGCCGGCCGCGTTGCAGGCATTGGGAACGCCCAGCCTGGCGCTCAAGTCGGGCCGCGGCCGCCTTATGCTGTGGTCGCGGCGCGAATCGATCCCCATGTAGACCCGGGCCGGCATGTGGCAGTTGATGCAGAGCCAGCCCGGGCTCGGCCGGCCGTGGTCGACATGCTGGTGGAAGTGGTGTTTCTTGCGGTCATAAATTTCGGCCTCGTGGCAGCGGGTGCAGAGGCGGTTGTCCGGGGCCCGGGTTTTCAGGGTATGGGGATTGTGACAGTCGTCGCAGCCGATGCCGCGGCGATACATTTTCGACTGGAGGAAAGAACCGTAAACATAGTCTTCAGCCAGAATCTGGCCATCGGCGTAATAGATTCCCGCATCGAGCAGGGTCGGCACCATCAAATCCAGCACCCGGGCCGCGTCGTGGCGGTTGTCACCCAGCTGGTAGCGGCGGGCATGGCAGGGGGCGCAGGCGGCCAGCAGTTTCCGGTTCCGGTCTCCTGCCGCTTTTTGGGGAAATCCCGCGTTGGCCAGCCGCTGCCGGGCAAAGACCGGCAGCCGGGCCCATTCCCGATGCCTGGAACCGGGTCCGTGGCAGGCCTCGCAGCCGACCGCGATCTCGAACCAGGAGGTGGCGAAAGTGTCGGTCTTCGGGTCATAGTTTTTTCTCACCCGGGTCGAGTGGCATTCGGCGCACATGCTGTTCCAGGTCTGGCCCCGGCCGGTCCAGTAAAGCCAATCGCCGGGTTTGAGCCCTTCTCGGGGCGGCAGTCGGAACCAGCGCTTTTTTTCGACGTCCCAGGCCAGGTTGAGGCACTGGAGCCGGCCGCCGGGAAAAGGGACCAGGTATTGCTGCAGGGGGTAGCGGCCGAAAGTGTAGGCGATCTCGAATTCGCCTGGCCGGCCGTCGGGTCCCCAAGTGGCGACGTAGTAATGCCCATTCCGGGAAAAGAAGCGTGAGCTTTTCCCGTTTACCGGGTCGACGAAGACCTGCCGGTCGAAGTTGCCGAGAACGTTCTCCGGGGTGGCCGGGGCCATGGCGTGGGCATGGTCGGAAGTTTGCCACTGGCGGAAAATTTCCCGGTGACACTTTTCACAGTTGCGGCTGCCGATCAGGGCCGGCCTTTTGTTTTCATTTTTCCGCCCGGTCTCCCGGGGATGGCTCCAGAGGTAGACAAACGGGGCCAGGAGGATCAGGAACAGGGCCGCCAGGGCCGCATACTCCCATTTGACCGTGGGGGGCAGCCGGGGGGAGCGGACCCGCTTTCCAGGATCGCCGGGAGCCGTCATCGTTGCCGTTCCGCAGGGCCTGGGGGTCGGACCGCCTGCCCGGGGACGAATTCCTCCCGCCGCCGGGAACTGGAGATTTCGACCTTGACGACACCGTCTTCCAGGCGCAGGGGATAAGTGTCCAGCGGCCGGGGCGCGGGACCGCTTTCGACCTCGCCCCGGCGGTTGAAAACGCTGCCGTGACAGGGACAGACGAAACGGTTTTGCTTTTCTTCCCAGGTTACCGAGCAGCCGAGATGGGGGCAGGTTCGAGACATGGCCAGGAAGGCCCCGTCCCGGAGCCGGGCCAGGAAAAATCCACCGGGGCCGATGGCGGTTACGCTGGCGACCTCGAAAGTGCCGACCCGGCCGGCGGCGATGAGCTTTCGGCGCTTGCCCGTCGCCTGCCCCCGCTGCCTGAAAATCCGGCCGCCGAGCCAGGCGCATTCAGCCGCCAGCAACCCGCCCAGAACCAGCCAGAGCCGGTTGAGAAATTTTCGTCGTCCGCCGGCCGCGGGGGCCGGGCCAGATTTGCTGTCGCGCGTCTTCATCTGGTCAAAAGGGGAGAATAAGTTTCATGCCCGGACCCCGCAGCCAGCCGGCAAGGGTCAGGGC
>WFRT01000338.1 GCA_015486445.1 Pseudomonadota bacterium
CAGTAGAGGGTGCGGGAAAAGCCGCGCTTGTTTAAAAAAAGCATCACCTGGCGACCGGTCGCCAGCACCGCCGTCATTTTCTCCTTCAGCCGGGGACTGAAACCGTCCCAGGTAAACATCTGCTCCGGTTTTTCGCCGGCCCCGAGATCGACGATCTCGACCCGGGGCATCGCCTTGTCGTCAAGCCGGCCGGGCAGGGACAGGAGCCGGTAGCGCCCCTTGCGGGCGTTGAAATAGCTCTGCAGGGCCGGGGTCGCAGAACCCAGAACCACCCCGCAGCCGGCCAGCTGCCCGCGCAGGAGGGCAAGATCGCGGCCATGGTAGGCAAAAGGCGAGTTTTCCTGCTTGAATGAAGGTTCGTGTTCTTCATCAACGATGATCAGACCGGGATCGGGCAGCGGGGCGAAGACCGCCGAGCGGGCCCCGAGCACAATCGGCGCCCGGCCGGCGGCAATCCGGCGCCACTGGTCGTAACGCTCGCCGGCGGCCAGGCCGCTGTGCAGCAAACCGATACGGGGGCCGAATTCACGAACCAGGCGATCGATCAGTTCGATGGTCAGGGCGATCTCGGGAACCAGGTAGAGAACCCCCCGGCCCCGCGCCAGGGTCCGGGAAATCAGCTTCAAGTAGATCTCGGTCTTGCCGCTGCCGGTGACCCCGTGGAGCAGGAACGGGGCAAACCCGGAAGCGCCGGCCAGCTGCTTTTCTATGGTGGAAAAGATTTCCTCCTGGGCCGGGCTTAAAACAACGGCGGCCGGCGGCGCTGCGGCGGCCAGCTGCTCGTCCTGGCAGCGCAGGCGCGGCACCTGGCTGGCAACCACCCAGCCCCGCTCCTGCCAGCGCTTGAGGCGGGCGCCGTCCCCGGGAAACTCGCGCAGAAAAAGGCGGCGGCTGAAAAACCGGCCGGCCGCGGCAAAGCCCACCAGCCGGCGGCGCTTTTCGACCGCGGTCCGCGAAGCTTCAAGGTTTTGCACAAGCGCCTTACAGTCGACAACCTCGTAGATGGTATCGTACTGGGCCCGGATCCGGGGCCCCAGCAGGCGCTCGCGGCTCTCAAGCCAGCCGGCCCGAACCCAGGCGGCCACCCGGTTCCGGAAACGGGCCCGCTCCCCGGGGCCGGCAAACTCGGCCGCCAGTTCGCCCAGGCTCAGCTCACCGGTGTTTTCTATCCTTTGCAGAACTCGGTTGAGCAGGGGCGAGCGGCTCACTTTTCCGGCGCCGGCCTTTTTACCCGGGGTGATAATCCGCTCCCGGCGGTAGTCAAGACCACCGGGCAGCAGGACATGCAGGGCCTCGCCGAGCGCAACCTGGTAGTAAGCCGCGGCCCGCTCGTAAAAGGCAAGGTCGGCGGGGGTGAAAAGCGGTTCCTCGTCAACCACGGCCAAAAGCTTCTGCAACTCAATGCCGGGCTCCAGCTGCGCCGGTCTCTCGGCCGGGAGGGCCACGATCCAGCCCCCGGTCGTGCGGCCGCGAAACGGGGCCAGAACCCGCTTGCCGACCAGCAGCCGAGGCCGCAGTTCATCTCCGGCCCGGTAGGTAAAGGTTTGCTCCAGGGGCAGGTTGAAAGCCACCTGGACCAGGAGTTCGCCGGCCGGCATCACTCCCCCTCCTATTCCAGCTTGCGGCCGGTCATCCTGAGGAAAGCGTCCTCGAGATTGACCCGGCGGATGCTGGTCGGCCGCGGGGAGGCCGCGGCCCCGGCAGCCGCCTCCTCGCGCTTCTGATAGTAGGAGCTTTCGACCCGGTCGGGATAGATTTCGTCGAGGGCCCAGCGGCCGAGCCTGGCGACCAGAGCCGGCGGCGAATCCAGGGCGACAATCCGGCCGCGGTCCAGGAAAGCGACCCGGTCAGCCAGGAATTCGGCCTCCTCTATATAGTGGGTGGTGAGGAAAACCGTAACTCCGTCGGCCTGGACCTGCTTGACCAGGGCCCAGAGCTGGCGCCGGATCTCGGGATCGAGACCAACCGTGGGTTCATCGAGAAAAAGGATGGCGGGCTCATGGAGCAGGGCCCGGGCCATCATCAGCCGCCGTTTCATGCCGCCGGAAAGTTCCCGGACCCGGGAGTCACGCCGGGCCAGGAGTCCGATGTAGTCGAGCAGTTCATCGATCCGGCGGCACCACTGCCGGCCCAGGCCGAACAGCCGGCGGTGAATCTCGAGATTGTCGAAAACCGTCAACTCCTGGTCGAGGTTCAAGGCCTGGGGCACCAGGCCGCACTGGCGCTTGGCTTCGAGCGGGCGGTGCAAAATTGAAAAGCCGTTGAGCCAGGCCTCGCGCCGGCTCGGCCGGCTGAGGCCGGAAAGGATGCGGATAGTGGTCGTCTTGCCGGAACCATTGGGCCCCAGGTAGGCAAAGATTTCGCCCCGGACCACTTCCAGCGAGACCTCATCGAGAGCCCGGACGGCACCGAAATCCTTGCCCAGACAGGCGATTCTGATTACGCTTTCGGATTCAGGAGTTGACATCGATCTACTCTGCTGGAGTTTTGCCTTACTGCCGGCCTTCGAGTTCGACAATGGTTATCGCGGCCCCGCCGGCACCGGCCTCGGGATGGTAAAAAGCCGCAACCTGAGGCTGTTGCCTGAGTATCTCGTGAAGCCCGCGGCGCAGGCGGCCGGTACCGTGACCGTGGATGATTTCAACCCGGTTGTGGCCGGCCAGCAGCGCCTGGTCGAGAAAGGGGAGCAGCAGGTCGATCGCCTCCTCGACCCGCCGGCCGACCAGGTTCAGCACCGGCACCACGCCGCTGGCCCCGAGCCCGCCCCGGCCGGAGCGGTCGGGGCCGCAGGCCGGACGGC
>WFRT01000339.1 GCA_015486445.1 Pseudomonadota bacterium
GGCTTTTCTTCGCTAAGCGTTAAGATTTCTGTTTTTCCAGCGCTCGCTTCGCCCGCATTGCAAAACTCGCTACGCTCAAACAGTTGCAATGCTTATGGGCTCTCGCTCGCTGGGAAAAACAACGAAATCTTTCCGAAACCGCTCAGAAAAACCACCCCCGCCCCCTCCCCCCTCCTGAAAAAGGGGAGATAGAATTTAGCTGAATAGTTACTTATTATTTACAAGGATGGCGATGATTTTGTCAATCAGCTTCAGCCAGAGCCGGTGCAGGGTGGCAAGCTGGCGCTCATCCAGGTTGTCGTAGTGCACCCCGCCGACCACCATCACGTTGCGGCCGGTGCCGGCCGCAACCTTTTCACTGATCTCCTTGACCAGCACATCTTCCTTGTGGCCCGGCATGGTCAGCACCGACGAACTGGCGCTGGTCCGTTCCGGATCCTTAAGACTGGGCCGCGGAAGCGCCAGGGCCACGGCCCCGACATGATCGCGGCCGCCGGTAACCACGATTACCAGGTCACCGTTGTCCATGACATGAACAACGGCTCTGATGTGCAAACCGGTCTCAGAACCGCAAAAAACCGTCTCCGTGGCCAGCATAGTCCATCTTTCTTCCCGAACCGGCCCCGGGCCGGGCATTTTGCCCGGCCCGGAACCTGATATTATGAGGGATTCTTCCAGTTAAATGCCGTAGCTGTCCCAGTTGTCGCGAACCTTTTTCTCCATTTCGGGATCGAGAAAGATTTCCATCGGCTTGCGGTCCCATTCGTAGGGCGTGCAGGCATCGATAATGATCCGGGAGACGATTTCCCGCTCGCTGTGATGCAGAGCCGGGTCGAGCGGGGTCGAACGGCCGCGCTTGACAATCTGGGTGTCGCGCTTGGGATCGTAGCGCACCGACATCGCCCACATGACCTTGTTCCAGTCGTCGGCCGGGATGTCATCATCGACGACGATAACCCCTTTCATGCCGTAGTGGCCGGTGGTCGAGCCGTAAACCGCGTCGGCAATATGGTTGGGATGGCCGGGATACATCTGCTTGACCGAAACGATGGCCCAGAAACGGCCGGTCGAGGAGGCCGGGATGTACACCGACTGGATGCCGGGCACCCGGGCGGTTTCAAGGTCGGTCCACAGGGTCGCGGTCCGGTTCAAAGACTGGATCATGTGGGTGTCGGTGATCGGCTTGCCGACCGTGGTCGACCAGAGAATATAGTTATCGCGATGGTAGATGCGCTGGACGTCGAGCCAAGGCTTGGGCCACTCGTCGCTCTTCTTGCCCGAGTAGTAGCCGGTGTACTCGCCGAAAGGACCTTCCTGGCGCCAGCTGTCGGGGTTGGGATCGACCTCGCCCTCAATAACGATCTCGGCGCTGGCCATGAAGGGCAGGCCGGAGAACTCACTCTTGATAACCTCGATCGGCGCTTCCCGCAAAGCTCCCATGACGTCGTATTCGCAGGTCCCGGCCGAGACCAGGGTCGAGCCGGTGAGAAAGCCCAGCGGGTCGCCGCCGATCACCAGCATGGCCGGCATCTTCTTGCCCATCGACAAATACTTTTTCATCATGAAATCGGCGTGCTTGCCCTTGATGATCTGGATGCCGGCACTCTTTTCGTCGAGAATCTGCATCCGGTAGGTCCCGAGGTTGACCCAGCCGCTCTCCGGGTCGCGGGTCACCAGGGTGGCGGAGGTGCCGATGAAGCGGCCACCGTCCTGGGGATACATCAGCGGCACCGGGAAGTCGAAAAGGTTGACGTCCTGGCGCTCGATGACATTTTCCAGGATGGGTCCGTCCTTGACCTCAACCGGCGGGATCAGCTTCTTGATCGCCAGCTGCATCCAGTGCCTGGACATCTCGCACATCGAGGTGCCGAGCGGCAGCCCCAGGGCGATGGCGAAATTGTCCGGCGTCGAATAGGCCCCGGTGAGGACCGCGTTGTTGTAGTCCTTGACCTTTTCAAACAACAGGGCGCCGCCGTCTTTCTCCTCGTTGATCTTGGAAATATGGGAAAGTTCGAGGTTCCAGTCGACTTCCTTCTTGACCCGCTTCAACCTGCCCGCGGCTTCACATTTGCTGATGTACTCTCTTAAGTCCATTTCTTACCTCACTCCATTCCAGATGGGGTTGGGGTTGACGGCCGCCTCTCATGCCGCCGGGTCTCCGTCCGGCCGCGGCCTTGAAAAATAATCTATTTCACCCGAACGCCGGTGACCAGCTGCTTCAGAATCATGCTCATCGCGTCGGTCGGCTGTTCGCTCTTTTTCTTTTCCGCTTTTTTCTTGTTCCAGACCGATTCGGGCCGGACCTGGAGGATGATGATGTTGTCGGGAAATTCGAGATCGGCGTCGATGCCGAATTCGATGTCGTAGGCCTTGCCGTAGTATTTTTCGATCTGCTTGGAAACAATACAGAGCTGCCTGAGCTCTTCCGGGCTCAGGGAATTGGCCCGGCGGCGCTCTTCATCGACCTCTCTTTCGATAATGTCGCTGCTGGCCGGCTTGTAGACACACTCGATCTCCTTGCTGCCCCGGGTGAATTTGACGGTATCCAGGGTGACCTTGTCGATCAGGTAGGTGTCGGGCGTAACCAGGCCGCTGACCACGGCCTCGCCGAGACCGTAGCTGGCGTCGATCGAGATCTTCGAGGGATCGCCGTTTAGCGGGTTGATCGTAAAGATAACCCCGGAAACCCGGGAGTTGACCATCTTGGGAATGCCGACGCCGATGTTGAACAGGGCCCCCATCTCCCGGTTGATCCGGTAGGTCAGGGCCTCGACACAGTAGGAACTGGCCCAGCATTTGCGAATGTAATCGACAAGGTCGCGGTCGCCGCGGATGTTGAGGTAGGTCTCCATCTGGCCCGGCATGCTGACCGCGCCGCTGGAGCGGACCGCGACCGGCAGGTCCTTGACCCCGCAACGCTCACAAAGCTGGTGGTAGTCGTCAAGAATCTGCTTTTCCAGATAGTCGGGCAGCGACGCCTTCTCAATCGCCGCCATCGCGAACCCGCTCAGACGGGCGATGTTTTTTTCGTTCATCTCCCGGCATTCATCGGCGATCAGCTTTTCCATCGCATCCTTGATCCCCGATTCCCGGACAAAAAGATCGTTGGCATGAATGGTGATGGCGAACCCGGGGCTGATCGGAATGCCGGCCTTGAGCATCTCCCCGAGATTGGCGTTCTTCTTGCCGACCAGGGGAAAGTTTTCGCCTTTGAGCTCGTCGTACCAGAGAGTCAGCCTCTCTTCAAGTTTCACAGTCTTTTCCATATATTCATTCCTGAGGGCTTCGCAGCTTCGTGAAAACTCCACCTGCCACTTTTCATGAACCGGGCCCGCGGAGGCGGTGAAAACCGGGTGTCGACGGCCGCCACCGCCACCGAGGACCCATTGTTGAGACGCTCTTACAACAGTTCGACGAGGCCGGAGTCGCCGTCGATGCGAATCAGGTCTCCAGTCTTGATCACCGAGGTGCCGGTCCCGGTGCCGACCACGGTGGGCAGGCCGTATTCACGACAGACGATGGCGGCATGGCACATCGGCCCGCCGACGTCGGTGATGCAGCCGGCAATCTTGGTAAAAGCCGGGGCCCAGCTCGGCGAGGTGGTCGGGGCCACGAGAATTTCGCCGGGCTCGAGAGCGGCCAGGTCCTCGACCTTCTTGATGACCCGGGCCTTGCCCTCAACCGTGCCGCTGGAACCGGGCGAACCCTGGAGCTGGGTAACTTCGCCGGTGGCGCTTTCGAGGCCGGATAGCCATTTCTTGAGAACGTCGGTGGTCACCCCCCAGAGAACAATCGAGAAGGGTTCGGTTACGACCTCCGGCGGAACGCCGAGAGCCGGCGGCGGGGTCCACTCGCGGAACTTGTCCATCACCCCTTTGCGCCACTCGATCTCGGCCGGCCACTTGTTACGGCCGGCGGGAACGATGCCGGTGGCCCAGGCCCGAACCATGTCGTCGATCAGAACCTTGATGTCGAAGCGGTTGAGATACCAGATATCCTCGACATCCTTGATCATGCCGCCCGCAACCAGGACCGCGGAGAGTTCGCGCATCTTGTTCCAGAAAACCGAATGGAACCAGTGTTCGACGTAGAACAGGTGATTTTCGACATAGGGGAAAACCTTGCGCGAGATGTTGAGCGCCTCCTCGAAGGCCTTGCGGTCGTCGTCGTTGCTGAACAGCCCCAGGTACTCCTCGACGATGCGGTCGCGCTCGGCGATCAGCTTCTCGGTCGGCCGGCTCGGATCCTTGCCCGCTTTCAGGGAGTCGATGTGCATCTTGATGCTGGCCAGGGGAACGTCGAGGTCGTCGTTCCAGGATTTGTCATGGTGGAACCAGCCGGTGCCGGTGGAAATCCAGAACCAGGGATAGCGGGCCTCCTCAAAGGTCGCCAGCCATTTCCGGCCGGCTTGCGAGGTTTCAAGCCGGGCTTTCAGCGCCTCGAAACTGGTGGTTGCCGCCAGATCATCGTCGAGCTTCAACTCCAGGGCAAGCTTGGCCAGCTTGATAAGCTCGGCATCGGGCCGGTACATGACCACATCGATGCCCGAAACCATCTTGGTCAGGGTCGCCATCGGGATGTCGGGAAAGAACTGGTTGGCCGTGTTGATGAAGGTTACATAGGCGGCGTAGCCCAGGTTGAGCATCTCGAAATGGTACTGCCAGACCTTGAAACCCAGGTTGATGAGCTGGTCGTATTTGACCCCGAGTTCGTAGCCGCTGCCCATGCCCCGGTGTTCGAACACCACGCTCTCGTCTTCCATTTCGGGGAGGGGTTTAAATTCGATATTCTCCAACTCCTCGATCAGAAGCTTGGTTTTCTTGACCCAGTCGTCGTAGATCTTGTCCCAGTTCTGGTAATAGTAGCCGGCCCGCTTCATAAAAAGCGGGATCCGGGCCTCGATCTCTTTCGGGTCGGCGATCCCGATCGGGGTGATGTAGACGTAGCCGTTGACGATGCGGTGGTCGATGCCTTTGGCCGGCGGCACCATGAAAATCCGCGAGTTGTACTGGGACAGGGCCAGGTACCAGGCCTCGTCCCAGATCAGGTCAAAGGGGCAGTGGGGCTCGGGATAGTGAAGGCCGTCGTAATACCACAACTGGCCGCTCTCATACTCACAGCGTTCCTTGTCGTCGGTGGAAAACTGGTAGTAGTAGGGATACATCTTTTCCCAGCCCTCGGTTCCCTCGATTTTTGGAACCTCGTGCGGATCGGTAAACTGTTTCGCCATGACTTCTCCTCCCCTAACCTGACAAAAAAATTACATGCTCTCCCGCCATCACAGAGTAATCCAGCGGGGCCTTTCAAATCTTTCGGTAGATCGCATGATGCGACTGGAATAGTTTTCGATCATTTTCTGCTTGACCAGTTTTTCGAGATTACGGAAATGCTGATTATTCATCAGGCGGGAAATATCGATGGGATCCTTGAAAGTCATTTCCAGGATGTAATCGGCAACCCCCCCGTAGAGAACATGCCATTCCTCGGTAAGTTCAACAAAATCCAGCCGACTGAAAACCTCGCTCATCTGGCCCAGGAATTTTTTGTATTCATCTTTATGATTGGGTTTGACGTTGTAGTAATGGTTCCATTTCCAGACCCCTTTCTGGATCGTGTAAGTCTGCTGGCTGACCCGGCCGGTCGAACAGCCCAGAGCCGCCCGCCGGTGGCGGACGAAATAATTGAGCTGGTTGGTGAGTTTGCGGAACCGCTCGGAAACCACGATCTCATTTATCCGGCCGATATCGTCGGCACTCAGAACCCCGACAGTGGAGGGTCCGGGCCCTACTTCGACATAGTAGCCGCCGACCACCTGCAACCCCAGTTCGGAAACCGCGGGGATATAGGTTTCGCCGATAAAAGACTGGTATTCGTCCTCTTTTTCCCGGTTCACGTCCCAGTATTGCGCAAATAATACGTTCATAGTCTTAAATCCTTCCTGATTAGTAACTATTCAGCTAAATTCTATCTCCCTTCTTTCAGGAGGGGGCGGGGGTGGTTTTTCTGAGCGGTTTCGGAAAGATTTCGTTGTTTTTCCCAGCGAGCGGGAGCCCATAAGCATTGCAACTGTCTGAGCGTAGCGAGTTTTGCAATGCGGGCGGAGCGAGCGTAAGGAAAAACAGAAATCTTAACGCTTAGCGAAGAAAAGCCGCGCCCGACCCCGTTTCCGGCTGAATAGTTACCCTGGTTAAATATATTTGACTGATCTCCATCCAGGGTATATAAAATAGTTTTAGAAAAGCGGCCTCGGCAATCCGAACCGACTATTCAAATGACATATAAAAATACTTTAATCAAATTATTTAAACTAATGATTACCATAAGAAATCATTATATATAAGAAAACCATAAACGACTGAAAAAGCCTGCAAAAACAAGGCAAAGAAAACATGTCATATCTTAAAGACAACCTCAAACAGCTCTATTATTTCTACGAAGCCGTTAGCAATAAAAGCATTTCTAACGCGGCAAAAAAACTTTTTATTTCTCAGCCTGCCGTCTCAATGCAGATCAAAAAACTGGAAAATTCCTGCGGCGTCAGGCTGATTGAAGGAGAGGGTTCCAGAAAGCTTGCACCCACTCCCGAAGGGCAGCGGCTCTACAAATACCTGGAAAAGGTTTTCAAACTCATCGACAAGGCCGAATATGAATTGAAAAAGATGGCGGACGCCAAGCAGACCAACATCACCATCGGCACCACCCCCACCTACGGCAAATTCATCCTGCCCTACATTTTTAAAAATTACGCCTATCTCAACAATCCGGGCTTTCACCTCAAGGTGGTTTCGGAAAGCTCCATTTCCCTGCTCAAGAGCCTGAAAAAGAACCAGACAGACATCATCGTCATCGCTCTCTGGAAAAAACTTTCACTCAAGGATTTCCAGGTGCATCACCTGGACCGGGAAGAGATCATCCTGATTTCCTCGCCTGACTATCACCTCCAGAACCAGGGGAAGGTATCCCTGAAAACCTTGCAGGAAGAGACCTTCATCATGCGGGACGAACAATCGGGAACCCGGAAATATATC
Source organism: Pseudomonadota bacterium (assembly GCA_015486445.1). Lineage (GTDB taxonomy): Bacteria > Desulfobacterota > Anaeroferrophillalia > Anaeroferrophillales > Tharpellaceae > JAADEO01. Next base: position 7,029 of record WFRT01000339.1, read on the forward strand.
CTGCGGGAATTTAAAAAGAAAGGGGTCGTGCTTCCGGTCAGCATCGAGTGTGAAAACCCTGACCTGGTCAAGGAACTGATCATGGAAGGCAAGGGGATCGGCTTTTTGACCCGCACCAAGATTCAGCAGGAACTGGATGCCGGCCTGGTCAAGCGGGTAAACCTGGGGAAGTACAGATTTTACTTAGACATCGCCATCGTGATGAACAAAAACCAGGAGTTGATGCCGGAAATGCACCATTTCGTTGACAGTATTATCAGCACCCGCAGCCACCAGCCTCTCGTATCCCCAGACGATGAAAACCACACGGAACCGGCCGGGCTAAAGACAAAATCCACCCATTCCTGAAGAACCCCTTCCGCCTGCCGCACGACTTCCCTTAAGGACGCTTTTCCCCGGCGAAAAAGGCCGCGGAGCGGGAAACGATTTCACCCCCCGGGGCCACCACCAGTTCACAGTCCGGTAAAACCGAGCGCAGGCGGCCACCGTAGGCGCTGGCCACCAGGCGGCGGTCGCAGACAACGATGATGCCACGATCGGAACGGGAGCGGATCAGACGACCGACCCCCTGTTTGAGCTTGAGTGCGGCCTGGGGCAGGCTGTAGTCGTAAAAGGGGTTGCCGCCGCAGGCCGCGATAAATTCCAGGCGGGCCATCAGCACGGGATCGGTCGGCACCCGGAAAGGCAGGCGAACCACGACCAGGCACTCCAGCGCCTTGCCCTTGACGTCGACCCCTTCCCAGAAACTGTCGGTGGCAAAGAGCACGGTATTGTAGTTGTTTTTGAGTTCGTGCAGCAGGCGGGGCCGCTGGGCCTCGCCCTGGAGCATCAGTTTAACCCCGCGCCGGCCCAGGGATTCACGGCAGAGGGCCGCGGTCTGCTGCATGGCCCGGTAGGAGGTAAACAGGACCAGCGCCCGCCCCCCGACCCGGGACAGCAGGGTGTCAAGAAACAGACCGAGGGCGGGAATGAAACCTTTCTCGTTGGGCCGGGGCAGGTCGGAGGGTACCAGGACCAGGGCGTTGCTGCGGTAATCGAAAGGGCTGTCAAGGATCAACTCCCGCAGTTTACCCTCGCGCCGACAACCTTCCAGGCCGACCCGCTTGACAAAGAAATCGAAGCTCCGCTCGACCGCCACGGTAGCCGAAACCATGACCTGGGCCTTGAGACGCCGGTAGAGCTTTTCCTCGAGCAAGGCGCCGACCTCGAGCGGGGCCATCATCATCTTCAGGTTGCGGCGGCGGCCGGAAACAGCCTCCACCCAGACAATCAACTCGGGACTTTCTTTTTCGGCCAGAAAAAACCGGCCCAGAAAATCGGCCATGGCCTGCAATCGGTTAAGGGCCGCTCTCCCCTCGCCGAGCCAGCCGGCAAAAAAATCTTCCGCCAGCCATTTCTCCCGCAAACCCTCGTCGACGGCCACGACCACCTCGGCCACGGCCTTGACCACGGTTTTGAACTCGCCAAGAAGATCCGTAACCAGCGGACCCAGTTCCTCCTGCCAGACAGCGGCGTCCCGTTCACGAGCCGTGATCCTGAGCTTGTAATTGCCGTCGACGACATTATCATCCGCGACGAATGCGGTTTTGAGAATTTCGCTGATTTTCTCGAAATACCCGGAAAGATCACCCAGCAGCATCAAAACCGCGGGCTCCGCTTCCCCCTCGATCCGGGCGGCCAGATCGGACTGGAAAGCGGAAGGTTCAGCGCTGCCCGGCGGCCGCATAAGCCGGCCCCGCAAGCGGCGCAGCAGGCCCAGCCGCAGGCGCCGCTGATGAGCCAGGCGGTTGAGCTGCATGACCAGGCCGATTCGGGAAACGGCCTCCCCGAGATAGCCGGTGGCCACATCCTCCAGATGGTGGGCCTCGTCGATAACCAGGGCCTCGTATTGGGGCAGAACTCCGTATTCGGCCGGGAACTGGAGATCGGCCATCAACAGGTGGTGGTTGACAACCAAAAGGTGGGCCCGGGCCGCCTCCCGCCGGGCCCGGTAGAAAAAACATGAACCGAAATAGGCGCAGCGGGAAAAAAGGCAGGCATCGGCTTCGCTGGCCAGCAACTCCCAGACCGCGGCCGAAGGCAGTTCGTTGAGATCGGCCCGGCTCCCGTCGACGGTGGCCGCGGCCCAGGCCAGCAGGCTTTCAAGCTCTTTATCCGCGGATTCCGGGTCCGCATCGATCTCAGCTTCCATCTCGGCCGCCCGACGGCGGCAGAGGTAATTGCCCCGGCCCTTGATCAGGGCGGCCCGGATCGGCAGCCCCAGGTGCTCGGTAAGCAGGGGTATATCCTTGTGCAGGAGCTGTTCCTGGAGGTTGATGGTGTTGGTGGAGACCACCACCTTTTCCGAGTTCTTCAGGGCCCAGAGGGCGGCCGGAACCAGGTAGGCCAGGCTTTTGCCGACCCCGGTGCCGGCTTCGGCCAGGAGAAAGGCGGAGCCGTTGAAAACCTCGACCACGGCCCGCACCAGCTCGGCCTGCTGGCGACGGAATTCAAAGCTCGGCAGGGCCCGGTTCAGGGACCCGCCGGGATAAAAATACTCTTCAACCAGCGCCGTCGGCAACGGGCTTTCCGGTCGCATCCGGCGGGGCTCGACGACGGCATAAACCCGCCGGGCCCGGTTGTCGACAATGAAAAAGGCCACATCCTCGCTGCCCAGCAGGGAGGCCACCTGGAGGTCGGCTTCGGAAGGGGTAAGATTGCCGGTGGGATGATTGTGAATAACGACATTTCCGGGCTTGACCTCAGCGGTTACGGCCGGGGTCATGCAGTGGTTGCCCCGGGATAGAACCCGGGCCCTGACCACCCTCTCCCGCTCCCATTCGCCGAGAAAGAAAACCTCGTTGCCGCCGGCCGAAAGGATCTCCCGCCGGATGAATTCAAGAACCTCGTCGGTAAAATAATCACCCGCCGCGGCGCCGGTACGAGCCGCCGGATCGTCGGTCCTGGACGAGGGATCAGAATTCATGAAATTTCAAATCCCGAAAATTCACCGACGGCATCCTGCCAGCTGCTCTCCAACTCGCTCACCCGGGCTCCCGGGGGGCCTTCACCGGCCCACTCGAGCAGTTCCAAAAGAGCGTTTTCCGGCCCCTCGGCAATAATCTCTACCCGGCCGTCGGAGCGATTCCAGACCGTGCCCGTCAAGCCCAGGTCCCGGGCCGTCTGGCGGGTCCCCGCCCGGAACCAGACCCCCTGGACCCGGCCGCCGACCACGATATGCAGACGCTTATTCACCAGGCCCCCCGTCCGGCAGCCGGACTATCTCCTGCAATCCCCCCGCAACCCGGTAGACCAGCGGCACGGCGGTTCCGACCTCGACTGTGGCTATCTCTTCCGGATCCAGTTTTTCAACCAGCATCACCAGCGAGCGGATGACGTTGCCATGGGCGACTAAAAGCACACTTTTGCCGAGTCGCAGGTCCTCCCCCACTACCTGGCGGAAAAAAGGCTGGGTCCTCAAGGCCACCGCCGCAAGGCTTTCACCCTCGGGCGGACCGGTTTCATAGCTGCGGTGCCAGAGCCGATACTTCTCCGCCCCGTACCGCTCCCTGACCCTTTCTTTGTTCAGCCCCTGGAGAATGCCGTAATTTTTCTCGATCAGCCGCGGCTCGGGAATCAGCGGCGTCTCTGGAGAGCCCGCGGACTCAAGAAAAAGGGCGGCCGTATCCCGGGCCCGGGAAAGCGGAGAGCAGTAGGCGACATCAAATTCCACCGGCGGACACAGCCCGGCGGCCCGGGCCGCGTCCCGTCTGCCCTCCGGGGTCAGGGGAACATCAACCGAACCGGTAAAACGGTTCTCACGGTTCCAGAGCGACTCCCCGTGCCGCATCAGAACAAGCATCGATGACATAACCTGTCCTCTAGTCACGATAAAGGTTGCGTTTTACGAAGTTAATCATGGCCCGGGCCCCTGCGGCCCGGCCGGAAACCAGGGCGGCCAAATCGGGAAAGGGCAGCCTGAGCAGCTCTTTTTCGGAAGAACCGAGCCGGGCCAGGTAGCGCTCGCCCCGGTGTTTGAGCGTGCGGCTTGAGGATTCGGCCTCGATCATCAGCAGCGGAATCTTGATCTGGTCCAGCCTGCGGGCCGCCTGGACCAGCATTTTCCGGGCCTGGCTCCGGGAAAAAGAGGGCACCTGGCGGTAACAAAAACCCTCTTTTTCAGCCGGGCAGCCGGGCTCGCCCCAGAGATCGACCCCGAATACCGGAAACAGGGCCAGCAGAACCTGGACATTAAGCCCGCGGGAGGCGGCCAGCAGAACCAGGGCGGCACTGCGACCCGCCCCGGCCACAACCACCTTGCGCGACCGCTGGGCAACCCAGGCATAAGCCTCGTCGATGGCGTCCAGCCACTGTTCGTAATCCCGCCCTTCCAGATCGGCGGACACTGTGCCGTGCCCCGGCAGGCGCGGGAGAGCCACGGAAAAGCCCTGCCGGGCCAGATATTCAGCCAGCGGTCGCAACCCACCCGGGGCGGCCAGCCAGTCATGAACCAGGACAATGCCGACCTTGGAATGCCGGCGCCAGAAGCCCGGGGAGCCAACGGCGACCGGGCAAAGCCCGGCCTCCCCGGCAAAAGCCTTGCGGGCGGTAACGTAGTTGTTTTTTGCAAGTTCCGCGATCCGCTTGGCGGTCCGGCGGCGCAGAAACCAGTCCGGGGTCCAGTTCAAGCGCCGCAGCATTTTCTGTAAAACCACCAGTGGCTCGATCGTGTTGGCCATCACCAGCAGGGGATTTTCGAGCCGCACCCGGTGAAAGGCCGAACCATCGCACTCCTTCAGGTTGCCGGTAAAGCGCCAGTGGGACGATTTACCTTCTACCGGGAGCAGGAGTCCCTTCTCGCGGGCCAGGTTGAAAAGATTTTCGACCCGGCCCTCATCCCTGGCGATCAGCAGATCGACCTGGGACCTGTCGACCAGGCCCCGATGGGGGTGGAGCTTCAACCCGCGCCAGTCACTGGTGGCCGCCAGAAAGGCCCGGCGGCGCAGGCTCTCCTCGCTAAATCCCCAGCGCAAACTTTTATAGAGCAGCCCGGCCAGGAGATGGTCGATGTTGACCGTGGTCTGGCCATAGATCGCGGCCATGTACTCACGGGTGATATCTTCGAGAAAACGACGGTTGCGGCGGCTCGGGTTGAAATCCGGGATTCTTTCCCCGTAAAAAGCCCGAACCCGGTAGTCGAGCGGCAGCGGGCGGCCGAAACGGATGTCTATATCGACCCCTTCGAGCAGCATGGAGCCTTCGACAACCAGTTCCTCGGCTACCCGCGGCGAGAGCTTTTCCTCCAGCAGGGGGAAAAGCCGGCCCAGCAGTGTATCGGTGAAACGGAGGGGATAGTAAGAGACGTTTACCGGCACGAGATGGATCGATTCGGTCAGTTTGCCGGGATCGTTGAGTTCGAAGCGTTCCGCCAACTCGGCCGGGATCGGGGCGCCCGGCGGCACCGCATTCAGGCGGCGCCGCAGGATTTCGGCCCGCAGGGCCAGGGCCGCCGCCCCGGTATGGGGCGGATAACGCCCGAAATCGGTGGTGATCAGAAAATCACCCCGCCGCACCACCTTGCGGTTCTTGACCATGCAGCCTTCGGGAAAGATGATCCAGGGCGCGCTCTCCCGGATCAAACTGCCGATGATCAGGCGGTCGCGTTCCGGATCCCCAACCGAAATCGCCCCGACCTTGTCGAGGTAGAGGCCCAGGACCCCGCTGAAAAGCTCCTCGGCCGCCAGCGACCATACCGGCCGGTCGAGAATTTCCGAAATATAGTAAGGCAGGAGGAGAGTTTCGAGGCGGGTGAAATGGTTGATGACAAAGATCGTGCCGCCGGTTTTTGGAACCTTGTCCTGGTCATGCAGGGTGACCCGGGCCCGGGACAGGGTGGTAAGCAGTTTCAGCGCCAGGCCGGTGGTTTTGTAGGCGAGAAGGTCCATCCAGATTATTTATTCCTTTTGAATCCGCTCCCATACATGCCCCGGCAACCGGATCTTCGACCGGGCCGTCGGAAAACCGCTGCCGCCGGTCAGTCGGAGGATTGCCGGGCGGCTTTTTGTTCCTGTTTCAATTTAACCTCGGCGATAAAGCGACTCCACTTTTTCTTGCTGCTCAACGCCCCGACCGGACAAACCTCGGTACAGGCCAGGCAGCCTTCGCAGTCCCGGGACGAGGGATCGAGATCACTGCCGTAAAAAGAGATGATGGTATTGATGCCGCGGCGGGCGAAATCGAGTTTGTAGCCCTTGGGAATCTGGTTGCAGACATAAACGCAGCGGCCGCACAAAACACACTTCTTGGGCTCATACATGAGCACCGGGTGATCGTCGATAATCTCCGGGTAGTCGCGGTCGATATGACGCAGACGCTTGGTTCTGAGCGGCTGACGCAGGAACTTGGCGATCTGCTGAAGTTCACAGTGCTTGTTGGCGATACAGGTGTTGCAGTGGCCGTCGTTGGTCGATACCAGGAGCCGGAAGGCAACCTGGCGCATCTTTAAGATATCGTCGGAATTGCTTGTCACCACCATGCCGTCGCGGATTTCACAGCGGCAGGAAGCCACCATTCCCGGCTCCCCTTCGATTTCGACCAGGCAGAGCCGGCATGAAGCCGGGGGGTCGGACATCCCTTCGAGATAACAGAGATTGGGGATGTAAATATCGTTCTCCAGGCAGACCTTCAACAGGCGGCTGCCGGCCGGGGCGCTTATCTTACGGCCGTCGACCGTGATGGTTACCAGTTTCTCACTCATGCTTCATCCTTGTCGTCAGCGGGCAGGGGTTCGATGCCCTGGTCGGGGATCAGCCCGGGCGGCGAAACCCGGCGCACGGCGTCATACTCGGGCGGACAGGCATAGACGCACTCACCGCACTTGACGCATTTTTCCTGGTCAATCGCCTTTTTACGGTTGCTGGTGGTGAAGATAGCCTCGGTCGGGCAGCAGGCGACACAGGCATCGCAGCCCCGGGCGCAGGCTTCGAGATCTATGTAATAGGCGATCAGGCTCCGACACATCCGTGCCGGACAACGTTTTTCCTCGAGATGAGCCAGATACTCATCCTTGAAAAAACGCAAGGTGGTCAACACCGGGTTGGGAGCGGTCTTGCCCAGGCTGCAAAGCGAGCCCCTGATAACCGCCCGGCTGATCTCCTCGAGATCGTCAAGTTCCTCCAGCCGCCCTTCGCCGACGGTAATCGACTGCAAGATCTCCCGCAGGTGATGGGTCCCGATCCGGCAGTAGGTACACTTGCCGCACGACTCCCCTTGCGTGAAATCGGTAAAATAACGGGCCACCTCTACCATGCAGGTGTCCTCGTTCATCACCACGAGACCGCCCGACCCCATCATCGCCCCGACCTTTTTCAGCGAGTCGAAATCGATTTCGGTCTCCAATAGTGAGGCCGGCAGGCAGCCCCCGGAAGGGCCGCCGATCTGGACCGCTTTCAAGGCCTTGCCATCCTTGATGCCGCCGCAGACATCAAACACCAGGTGCTCCAGCGTCGCGCCCATCGGGACCTCGACAAGGCCGGGGTATTCGACCTCACCAACCACCGAAAAGATCGCTGTCCCGGGACTGTGTTCGGTACCGATCCCGGTAAACCACTGGTGACCGTTGCGAATGATCGAGGGCACCGTGGAGAGGGTTTTGACATTGTTGATAACCGTCGGCAGATCGTTCAGGCCGGCCACCGCCGGGTATGGCGGCCGGGGCTGGGGCATGCCGCGCCGGCCTTCAAGCGACTGGATCAGGGCTGTCTCTTCACCGCAGACAAAGGCTCCGGAGCCCTTGAAAACCGAAACCTCAAGGCTGACGCCACTGCCCATGATGTCGTCGCCGAGCAGATTCTCGCGCTCGGCCGCGGCAATCGCGTGTTCCATGATCTCGACCGCCAGGGGATACTCGGCCCGAATGTAAAGCAGGGCGCTCGGGGCACCCACCGCGAGCGCGGCCAGGGCCAGGCCCTCGAGCACCTGGTGGGGATTGCTCTCGAGCAGGGTCCGGTCCATATAGGCCCCGGGGTCACCTTCGTCGCCGTTGCAGATCACCAGCTTGGGATTCCGATCCACGGCCCGGGCGATTTCCCATTTCCGGCCGGCCGGAAAACCGGCTCCGCCCCGTCCTCTCAGGTTGGCGGCCTTGACCTCCTCAAGCACCCATTCACCACTTTTTTCGAGACCGGCAGCCAGGGCCCGGTAACCGCCGACGGCCAGGTAGTGATCGATATCTTCGGGATCGATCAGACCGCAGTGTTCCATGACCACCCGTTTTTCAAACAGGTAGCGGGGATAGTCCATCAGGGTGGGAAAGTTCTCATCCGGCTCCAGGGCCCCGATCAAATACTCATAACAAGGGTCGCTGCCATCCTTCAAGAACGAGCGTACCAGGATCCCGGCCTCGCCGGCCCCGATTTTCTGGTAGAGAAGCGGCGGGAAACCGGGATAGCGGATGGTCACCAGGGGTTCGGCGTAGCAGTGTCCGAGGCAGCCGACCCGCCGGATTTCGGCTTCAACGCCGTTGTCGGCCAGGGCCTGTTCGAAGCCGGTGATGGTTTCCAGGGCCCCGGCCGCCCGGCCACAGGTGGCGGCCCCGACTTCGATTACCGGGATCGGTGATTCCCGCAACTTTCTGACCCGGGCGACGGCAGCTTCACTCCGCACCGCCAGGCGTTCCACAGGACTAGCCGTTGGCTGCTTCATTTCTCTCCTGCTCCCGCGCGGCCATCGCTTTGCGCACTTCAATTTCGGTTATAATGCCTTCAACCTTGCTCGGGGTGACATAGGCCTCGACCTTGTCACCGACCACCACGGCCGGGGCCAGGGCACAGCAGCCGATACAGGCGACCCGTTCGAGGCTGTACTCCCGATCAGGTGAGGTCTGGCCCTCGGTAATCTCCAGGCGCCGCTCGAAGTTTTCGAGGATGATCTCCCCACCCTTGACATGACAGGCGGTTCCGAGGCAGACCTTGATCGGGTTGCGGCCCGGAGGATTGAACTTGAACTGGTTGTAGAACGTGGCAATGCCATAGACCTTGCCGATGGTCACGCCAAGATAGTCGGCAACCATCTGCAGGGCCAGCTTCGGCAGGTAGCCGTGACGCCCCTGAATATGCTGCAGGATCGGCAGAAGCTGCGAACGTTCAGCCGCAAAAACGGGCATTTCGGCTTCCACATCTTTTAAAATCTGCAGCTCCTCATCATCGATCGCGGCCCTTTCCGACGGTTCAAGACCAGCTAGCAGTTGTTCCAGCATAGGTTAACTTTCTCCCGAAAAAACCGGGCCTTGCAACCAGGGCCCGGGCGATTTCAACCGGCCGGTCAACCGGTTGGCATAAAAAAATCAAAAAGCGTTACCTGGTTCCGGGCCGCGAGAAAGGCCCGGCATAAAGAGCCCAGGCGGGAAAGTCGGCGACAAAACCCGGAAAACTCATTTTCAGCCCGGCCGCGGCCGTCCCAGCTGATCGAAGCCAGGGTCCGATAGATATTAAGGAAATCGTTCTCCGGCCCGATCAATTCCGCCTCCCCGCCACAGACCTCCAGCAGGTCACGGCGCAACGGCGGGCAGACGAAGTCGATACAAAGCGGTCCCTTGAGCACGCCCAGGCAGCAGCCTTCGGGGGTAAAATAGCGACAGTGCCCCCCGGTCAACAGGCTCCGGTCCCGGTGCAAACGGATGGTATAGGAGCCGCCGGCCGCAGTGCCCTGTTCGCGCAGAACCACGGCCCGCTCCCGCTTAAGACCCGCAACGATCTCCGGGGCCAGCCGGCAACGTTCCGGGGGCTGACCTTCAAGCCGGAAGATGTCTCCCGCCCCGCGGTGGCAGCAACCCGGATAAACCCCATCGACCAACTCGAAGGCCTCTTCCCGGGCTTCCGGCAACCGGCCCATGACCCGATCACAGTGAAGACAGTAGGGCCCTGTGAAAACGGCAAAAAAGTCATTCAGCCGGGCCGCCAGCTCCTTGTACAGGGACAACCGCCACTCTTGGTCGCCAGGCAAATGATTTTATCCTTTATTTAAAATCAGGGTAACTATTCAGACGAATCCGGGGTCGGGTGCGGCTTTTCTTCGCTAAGCGTTAAGATTTCTGTTTTTCCACGCGCTCGCTTCGCCCGCATTGCAAAACTCGCTTACGCTCAGACAGTTGCAATACTTATGGACTCCCGCTCGCTGGGAAAAACGACGAAATCTTTCCGAAACCGCTCAGAAAACCACCCCCGCCCCCTCTCCCCTCCTGAAAGATGGGAGGTATAATTTAGCTGAATAGTTACAAGTCAGGTTCAAGCTAAACGACCCAATCTCTGCCGCTGAGTGCTAACCGACCATCATGGGTTTTGTCAAGATTTTTATCCGGCCTCTCTGCCAGCCGCGGGCCGGGGCCCGATGATTGCAGACTGAGGCGGCCGAACCCTTGCCAAAAAAACGACGCCGGCCCTAATGCATACTTTATACAATCTACCATGGCCAACCAACGGTGTCAATCCCATAAAGATACTGTGGATTTATACCTATGCTTTTTTATTGTTATTCTTGCTCTTTACATGGTAATCATAGTATGTTAACCAAGAAGCCATATACACCATTTTACGTAAGCTGGCAAACGAAGGCCGAAAGAAGAGCAGAAAAAAGGGTGTCCCCCAGAAACAGGAGTCTCCAGAATGATGATCAAGATCGAAAAACGCAACGAATATTACGAAAAATACCTGACCGATCTCGCCGACCACATGGACAAGCCATCCGACCAGGCAGATCCCATACACGTGGGGGAGAAGATCAAGCACCTCAGGGAGACCCAGGGCATGAGCCTGGAGGAACTGGCCCGCAAAACCGGTTTCGACATCAAGATGCTGGAAAATATCGAGCAGGAAAAAGTCACCCCGCCGCTGGGCACGATGATTCGCCTCTCACGGGCCTTGAACACGGTTATGAGTTCGCTTTTTACCCAGCAGGAGGAGAAAAAGAACTACAGCGTTCTTCGGGTCAAGGACCACAGGAGCGCTCCCCTGCCCACCGGCCGGGCCAGCTATCACAGCTACATCCCGCTCGGCGCCGACCTTTCCGACCGCAACATGGATCCTTTCATCGTCAAGCTCAACCCGGAAAAGAGCAAGGACGTGGTGCCCTCGGTCCATGACGGCGAGGAACTCATTTACGTCATCGACGGCGAGGTCAAGATTGTCATCGAGGACCAGGTGGAAATCCTGTCGATCGGCGATGCCCTGTACCTCAAGTCCACCGCCCCCCACATCGTTGTCACCAACACCAGCGAACCGGCCCTGATTCTCGCGGTCATGTACTCCAAGTGATTACCGGGAACCTCAGGAAAACGGCTTAGGCCGTTTACGCTTCGCCATCCCGCCCCGGTTTTCACAACCGGGATCAACCTCCACCCTTATTCCCGGGCCCGGCAGCCCTTTTCCGCCGCCGGGCCCGGGATTGTTCCTTTCCGCCATGCTTAATCTGGCCTCACTCTGTTTTCCCGACCGCGAAAAAAGCTGCTTCTTCTGCTGTCCGCCGATCCGCGAGCCCGAAGCCGACCCCTTGGACGACGTCAAGGGCAGAAGCGAAATCTTTCGGCAAAATCGCCGCCATCTGCAAGGAAACCTGGCCCACCCCCGCGAAATCCCGGGCACCAGCTGCTGGGGGCTGGGTTTTCTCGACGACCGGGAACAACAGGTTGGCTGCCTTCTCCATCCGCTGCAAAACGAAGGCCGGGAACTGCGCCACCTGACCGGCTACCAGTTCAAGTGCGCCAACGCCCTCTGCCGTGAAGCCCGGGTCTTCGCCGAACTGAATCAGGATGAAAAGAGTTTCTGTCTCAACCTCTGCCGGGGAATGGACTCCTTCACCTATTCCAGCCGCAGCAACCCGCTGATGCGGTTGCTGGCCTGGGAAAAGGAGATGGTAGCCCTGGTGGCGGCCGAAGCGAAGACCGGCCCGCGCGCCGGGGCTGGCAACAAGCTTGCGGTTTTTATTGAAAATTACGGATTTCTCTGGCAAGAGCTGGATTTTCGCCTGGACGGTTACCTGGCCACCCGGATTGCCGGCCGCAAGGGTTTTGGCTTTCTTCGCCGCCACCGCGCCGCGGTCGTCAGGTTGAGAAACGGGATAATTGCCACCCTTGAAAATTATCGCTTTGCCGGAGAAGAAGGCGGGAACAATATGAGGCCCTGCCATACCCTGGCGATTCCCCTCTCCCTGTCACGCCTGCTGAAATTCGGAGCCGGCCGGTGGGAATTGCCTAAAGGGTGCGAAGGACAGCTCATGGCAATCATCGAAAACCGGCTGGCCGGATTCTGCGACCAGGCGTAGCGACCCGCCGGCCGGGTTCGAGGCGCGGCCCCGACACCTGCGGTGGTCCCCAAAAACCTGGACAAAGTGCCAAGCTCTGAATCACCCCCCATTGAAA
>WFRT01000340.1 GCA_015486445.1 Pseudomonadota bacterium
CCTGGAGCCGACGCTGAACCCCGGTGAAGCCCGAAAGGTGACGACGGATTTCGACAAATTCGAGTCCCAGCTCAAAACCGGCGGCAATCGCCGCCAGGCAGTTGAGAACATAGTGACGGCCGGGCATGTCGATCATGAATTCACCCAGTTCCCGGTTGTCGGCCAGAACCGTAAACCGGCTTCGCATTCCTTCACTGACGACATCCACGGCCCGAACGTCGGCCTGGGGATTGAAACCATAGGTCGAAACCCGGCGCTTGATCCGTGGCATGACCGCCTGGACCCGGGGATCATCGAGGCAGAGCACCACGAGACCGTAAAAGGGCACCTTGTTGGCAAAGGCGACGAAATTGTCTTCAATCTCGGCCAGCCCTCCGCGGTAGTAATCAAGGTGTTCGCGGTCGATATTGGTAATTACCGCGATAATCGGCGACAGGGCCAGGAAAGAGCCGTCGCTCTCATCGGCCTCGGCCACCAGGATCTCACCCTGGCCGAGCCGGGCGTTGCTGTTGATGCTGTTTAAGCGACCGCCGATGACCACGGTCGGGTCGAGATCGGTGCCTCCCAGCATGGTCGCGATCATCGAGGTGGTGGTGGTCTTGCCGTGAGTGCCGCCGACCGCAATCCCGTACTTGAGGCGCATCAGTTCGGCCAGCATCTCGGCCCGCGGAATTACCGGGATGGCCCGTTCCCGGGCGGCGGCAATCTCGGGATTGTCATCCCGGATGGCGGTCGAACGGACCACGACCTGCACATCGCTGAGATTTTCAGCCCCGTGCCCGTAGGAGATCCGCGCCCCGAGACCTTCAAGACGCTCTGTAACCGGGGTCCTCTGGAGATCGGATCCGTGCACCTGGTAGCCCAGGTTGAGCAGGACCTCGGCAATGCCGCACATACCGCTGCCGCCGATGCCGATAAAATGAACCTTCTTTACCTTGTGGTGCATACCTTTCATTTCCCGCTCTTCCTTTCAACCAGTTCCAGACAACAATCAACAATCTTTTCCCGGGCCCCGAGACGGGCCAGTGAGCGGGCCGCGGCCGCCATCTGCCGGAGGCGCTGATCCGTGGTAATAATGGTTTCCAGCTTCCGGGCCAGGCTTATGTCGTCAAGTTCGGCTTCCGGGATCAGTTCCGCGGCCCCGGCCCGGGCGAAAGCCCTGGCGTTGAAGGTCTGGTGATCATGGGCGGCGTGGGGGAAGGGAACCAGGATCGAAGGTTTGCCCAGGGCCGCGATCTCGGCCAGGGTCAGGGCCCCGGCCCGGGCAACAACCAGATCGGCCCGGGCATAGTAGGACCCGATATCGCTGATGAAATCGACAACCTCGGCCCGCTCTCCAGCCGGCCCGTAGGCTTCACGCACGGCCTCGTAATCGGTGTTCCCGGTCTGGTGCACGATAGTTAAATCGGGCCGGGTTTGACAAAGTTTCAGAAAGGCCCCGGGGACCACCCGGTTGAGCGCCCGGGCCCCCTGGCTGCCGCCGATCACCAGCAGGTTGACACCGCTCCCCTCCCTTTCTTTCTCACTTGTGCCCACTTCCGGCCCGGCCAGGCGGCGCAGGGGATTGCCCAGATCATGGATCCGACGACTCCTCAGGTGCCGTCCCGCTTCCGCAAAGGCGATGAACACCGCGTCCGCAAAGGGTGCCAACAGGCGGTTGACCACCCCGGGAAAGGCATTCTGCTCCTGAATAACAAACGGGATGCCGCCGATCATGGCGGCCAGCAGCAGCGGGGCACTGGCATAGCCGCCCAGACCGACGACAAGGGAGGGACGATAACGCACCAGGATGATCAGCGCCTGGACCAGCGCCCTGGGCAGGCTGGCCAGCGACTTGATCCGGCGCCAGCCGTGAATACCGACCAGGCCGTAAACTTCGAGCCGGGCCAGGGGCCACCCCATTTCCGGGATAACCCGGGCTTCCAGGCCCCGGCTGGTGCCGGCAAAAACCACCCGGGTGGCCGGGTCCCGCTTAAGAAACTCCTCGGCCAGGGCAATCCCCGGAAACAGGTGGCCGCCGGTACCTCCACCGGCGAAAAGAATGGTATTACCCGGCCTGGCGTGCGACATTCAACAGGACTCCGATAGCGGCGAAAGAGACGCAAAGCGAGCTGCCGCCGTAACTTAAAAAGGGAAAAGTCAGCCCCTTGGTCGGCAAAAGGCCGAGGGTGACCCAGAAATTCACCGTCATCTGCAAAACCAGAAACAGGGTCAGGCCGAAAGCCAGCAGGCGACCGAAACGGTCCGGGGCCGAGCCGGCAATCTTAAGCCCCACCAGCAACAGGGCGAGAATCATAGCGACCAGGATCAGCACCCCGACAAAACCAAACTCCTCGGCCCAGACCGCGACGATAAAATCGGTATAGGCCTCGGGCAGATAGAAAAGCTTCTGGGCGCTGTTGCCGGCCCCGACTCCGTGCAGGCCGCCGGCCCCGTAAGCAATCAGGGACTGCTTGAGCTGGTAGGCGCCGCGCCCGGTCAGACTCAAAAACGAAGTCAGCCGGGCCAGCCGGTAGCCCTTGTGCAGGATGGCAACGGCCCCGAGAACTCCACCGACAGCTATCAGCCCGATAAGATGCTTGAGCCGGGCGCCGCCCACAAACACCATGACCAGGGTCATGGCCGCCAGAACCACGGTGGAGCCGAAATCGGGTTCGAGCATCAGCAAGGCGGCGTAAAGGGCAAAGATTAACAAAGGTGGCAGCAGCCCTTTCTTGAAATCACGGATCTTCTCCTCCTTGCCGGCGAGATAGGCGCAGAGGTAGACGATGAAGCAGAGCTTGCAGAACTCCGAAGCCTGGAGGTTGAAAAAGGGAGTTTTGATCCAGCGGGTCGCACCCTTGACCTGGTGGCCGAAACCCGGCACCAGGACCAGGACCAGAAGAGCCAGCCCGGCCAGCACCAGAAGAACCCGCAGTTTAAGCCACCAGTGGTAATCGATCCGGGCGGCAACAGAAAGCAGGGCCGCGCCGCCGAGCGCGTAAACCACCTGCCGGCTCAGAAAGAAACCGCTCTGACCGCTGAGGTGAAAAGCCTTGATACTGCTGGCATTGTAAACCATCAGCAGGCCCAGGCAGAGAAAACAGCCGACCACACCGAGAAGCATGATCTGGTTTCTTTTCTGATACATTGGCACCCGCCTCAGTTTTTTTCCACCAGCCGCCGGAACGCCGCGCCGCGTTCCCGGTAACTGGAAAATTCGTCAAAACTGGCACACCCCGGAGCCAGCAGGATGACATCCCCTCTCCGGGCCACCGCCCGGGCCCGGGCCACGGCTTCCCGCAGACCGGCGGCCGGACTCTCAACCACCAGGCCCGGCAGCTGTGCGGCAATCTTTTTCCCGGCCGCGCCGAAGGCAATCACCCGGCCCCGTCTCCGGCTCAGCAAGCGGGCCAGGCTGCCGAAATCGGCCCCCTTGTCATGGCCCCCGAGAAGCACAACCAGGGGGCGGTCAAAGCTTTTGACGGCCTTGACCACGGCATCGAGATTGGTGGCCTTGGAATCGTTATACCAAGCCACCCCGTCCACCTCGCCGACAAACTCGAGCCGGTGGGCGATCCCGCTGAAGGAGGCAAGGGCTTGCCGGATTTTTTCCTCCTCCACCCCCCACAGCCAGGCCGCCAGCAGGGCCGCCAAGGCGTTGCTGCGATTGTGGTTTCCGGGCAGCTTCATCTGAGGGGCGTCGAATTCTCCCCCCCGCACCCCGCTCTCCGGCGGCAGCCGCAGGCTGATTTTGCCCTCCCGCCAACCGGCCCCGCACGCCACCTCCTGTTCGAGACTGAACCAGGCCACCAGCGGAAGAAGGTCCCCCGCGGCCCGACGGGCAGCCAGTGCCCGTCCGTGGGCCGCGAGGTGCGGATCGTCAAGGTTCAAAAGCAGGAAGTCCTCCCGCCGCTGGTTGCGGCTGATCGCGGTCTTGGCCGCCAGATAGGCCGCCAGGTCCGGATAACGGTCCTGGTGGTCGGGGGTGAGGTTGAGCATGACCGCGACCCGGGGATGAAATTTATGGATGCTCTCGAGCTGGAAACTGGAAAGTTCCAGAACCGCCAGGTCATATTCACCCTCTCCCATTTCTACCGCCGGCCGGCCGAGATTGCCGCCAACAAAAGCCCGCAGCCCGGCCGCGGCAAAGATCTCGCCCAGCAGGGTTACGGTCGTACTCTTGCCGTTGGTTCCCGTAACCCCGATCAGCGGCGGCCGGAATTCGCGACAGGCAAGTTCGAGTTCACCGATAATCTCGACCCCGGCCCGGCGGGCCCTCTCCAGGGGGGGCAGATCAAGAGGCACCCCGGGGCTGACTACTATCAGCTGACGATTGACAAAGAACCCCGGGGAGTGGCCCCCGGTTTCGATTTCGACAACCCCGAAAGACTTAAGCCGGGGAAAAAGGTCCTCGAGTTCCGCGGCCGGACGCCGGTCACTGACGGCAACCGACCAACCCCGGTTTCTCAAATAACGCACCGCCGCCAGACCGCTGACCCCGAGACCCACGACCAGAACCGCGGCGCGGCCGGCCTCCCCGGTAAGCCGCGGGCTGCCGTTCATCGCAGTTTCAGGGTGCTCAAGGCGAACAGAGCCAGGATCAGGGCGATAATCCAGAACCGGACAATCACCTTGGGCTCGGCCCAGCCCTTGAGTTCGAAATGGTGGTGCAGCGGGGCCATGCGAAATACCCTTTTGCCGGTCAGCTTGAAAGATCCGACCTGGATAATCACCGACAGGGTTTCCAGAACGAAGATGCCGCCGACCAGGAAAAGCAGGATCTCCTGCTTGGTCACGACCCCAACGGCCCCGAGACCGGCGCCCAGGGCCAGCGAACCGACATCCCCCATGAAGATTGCCGCCGGGTAGGTGTTGAACCAGAGAAAGCCTAAAGCCGCTCCGATCATCGCCCCGCAGAAGACCGTGATCTCGCCGACCCCGGCAATGTACTGTACCTGAAGGTAGTCGGCCAGCAGGTGGTGGCCGGTAACGTAGCTGAAAATCGCGTAGACCACGAAGGCGACCAGGGAAGGCCCGGTGGCCAGGCCGTCGAGCCCGTCGGTCAGGTTGACGGCGTTCGAGGTGCCGACCACGACCAGCACGATAAAGGGAATATACCAGAAACCGAGATCGGGCAGCAGGCGCTTGAAAAAAGGCACCGTCATCCGGGTGGAGTAACCCGGCAGCAGGTAGATAAAAATGGCAAACACCAGGGCGACGCCGATCTGGCCGATAAACTTCTGGCGGGCCGTCAGCCCGGTCGAGTTGCCCCGGACCAGTTTCCGGTAGTCATCGACAAAGCCGATAAGCCCGTAGGCCACCACCACCATCAGCACCAGCCAGACATAGATATTGGTGAGATCGGCCCAGCCCAGGGTCGCGACCAGCACCGAAAAGATGATCAGTACACCGCCCATGGTCGGGGTGCCGGACTTGGCCTGGTGGCTTTCGGGCCCGTCCCCGCGCACCACCTGGCCGATCTGCAACTCCCTGAGCCAGGCGATGACCCGGGGACCGAGGAAAAAGGCCAGGAACATCGCCGTGAGAGCGGCACAGATGGTCCGGAAGGTAATGTAGCGGAAGACATTGAATCCGGACCAGAAATGGTGAAAGAAATAGAGCAGGTGATAGAACATCGCGTTCCCGGTGGAAATTGGAATTATTCAGCCGCCGTTTCAGGCCGCCGCAAAATAGCTGAGCAGGGGCTCGACAATCTTTTCCAGACGCAGGGCCCGGGAGCCCTTGACCAGGAGCAGGAATTCCTCCGGCAGGCTCTCTTCCAGCAGTCGACAGGCTTCGGCATGGGCTGTGGGCGGAAATTTAAACACCCGGCCGACCGGCAGACCGAAGTCCAGCGCCCCTTGCGCCAGATCTTCAACCTGCCGGCCGACCAGGGCCAGGAGGTCAGGTCGGATTTCGGCCACCCGGCGGCCGATTTCCCGGTGCAGAGAAGCGCTTGCCGGGCCCAGTTCGTTCATGTCGCCCAAAACCAGCCCGAGAAACCGTCCCTGCCGCCGGCCGGCCACTTCGGTCAGGGCGGCGGCCATCGAAGCCGGATTGGCGTTGTAGGCGTCGTGCACCAGGATGCCGCCCCGGGCCAGGCGATAGACTTGCAGGCGCCCGGGCGGAGTTTGAAAATCGGCCAGGGCGGCGGCGGCTGTGGCCGGGTCGATTTCGGGCCGGCAGCAGGCCGCGGCCGCGGCCAAAGCCGCGTTAATGACGTTATGCCGGCCCCAGCAGGGCAGTTTGAAGGTGGTTTTGCGACCCTGGTAATTAAACACAAAGCTCAGGCCCTCGGGCAGCAGCCAGATCTCGTCGACCCGCACCGGCTCCGGGTCGCCGTCGCCATAAGCCCCGAATGCGGTTACCGGAAGCAGGTCGACCTTGTCCGCCCGACTTTCCACGGCGGCCGGAACCAGTTTCCGGAAGCTGGCGTCATCGACATTGTAAATCACGCACCCGTTCCGGCGCACGCCGGCAATGGCCTCGCACTTGGCCTGGGCCACGGCTTCGAGGCTGCCAAGACCCTCGAGGTGGGCTTTCCCGGCATTGGTCAGCACCAGGTAGTCAGGCCGGGCAATACCCGCCAGTTCAGAAAGTTCGCCGGGTTCGTTCATGCCCATCTCGAGAACGGCGGCTTCACAGTCGTCGGGCATGGCGAAAACGGTCAGCGGCAGGCCGATACGGTTGTTGAAATTGCCGGCGGTCTGGTGCACCCGGAAACGGCGGGCGAGAATCCCGGCCAGCATCTGCCGGGTGGTGGTCTTGCCGTTCGAACCGGTAATCGCGAAAACCAGGGGCCGGATCCGCTTGAGACGGGCCCCGGCCAGGCGGCCGAGAGCTTTCAGGGTGTCTTTGACCGGCAGAAACAAGATTTGGGGATATCTCTGCGCCAGGCCGGCAATTTCCGCCCGGCCGCCCGCCACCACCACGGCCGGCGCCCCGGCCCGGATTGCGGCATCGATGAAATCGTGACCATCAAAATTATCCCCGCACAGGGCCACGAAAAGCTCGCCCGGTTGCAACCGACGGCTGTCGGTGCAGACCCCGGTAAGCTTCTCTTCAAGATCGATTTGATGGCAGGTCGGCAGGGGCCGGACTCCGAGCAGGTCGGCCAGTTCACCAAGTTCCCAAAATTCCATACCCGCCATGTTCGTGTTCTCTTTACCTGGTTGGTTTCAAATATCGCGCTTCAACTGGAAGAAAAAATTCAGCCCCGGCTTCAGTTCGGCGCCCGGTTCCGGCCGCTGGGCGGCGATGCGCCCCTGGCCGCTGATCTTGACCCGGCCACGGTAGCGGCTGACCAGGGCCAGGGCCTCGCGGATGCTGCGGCCGGTAAGATCGGGCATCACCCGGGTCCCGGGGTTTTCGGTTCCGCAGCCGGCCTCAGCCGGGACCCCGGCTTTTTCCTTGCGGGCTTTCGGGCCGGGGCCGGAGAGCCCGCTTTTATCCTCTTCCAGGCGGTTCATGGCCAGATGCGTCGCCCCGGCGGCCGGGGGATAGTTGTAGTAGCAGGCCAGGCGCTGGTTGATGCGCCTGAAAGCCGGGGCCGCCACGACCCCGCCGTAAATCGACTTGCGGGGCTCGTCAACCATCACGTAAACTATCTTGCGCGAGACCCCGGCCGGGGGATCGACGTAACCAATGAACGAAGCCCAGTAGTTGCTATGGGAGTAGCACTTGTTGACAAAATCGAATTTCTGGGAGGTTCCGGTCTTGCCCGCCACCCGGTAGCCCGCCACCCGGGCCCGGGGCGCGGTGCCGCCGTCTTCAACCACCATCCCCAGGGCCCGGTCCATGGCCTTCGCAACTTCGGCGGAGCAGGCCCGCGGGGCGGTTCTGCGTTTCGGGTACTCGTAAACCGTCCAGCCGTCGCTGTTGACAATCCGGGAGACCAGGTGCGGGGTGACACGGTAGCCGCCGTTGGCCAGGGCCGCATAGGCGGTCACCAGTTGCACCGGGGTCAGGGACACCCCCTGGCCGAACGCCAGGTTGCAGAGATCGATCGCCCGCCAGCGTTTCCAGAGCCGCAGGTGGCCGGCAGGCTCATGGGGGAAATCGATCCCGCTTTTAGCACCGAAGCCGAAAGCCCGCAAAACCTTGTAGAAACGCTCGGGACCAACCCGGGTAACGACCTTGGAAACCCCGATATTGCTGGAATACTTCAACACCTCGTCGAGTCGCAGGAGGCCGTGGCCGTGGGTGTCGTGAATCGTCCGCCGACCCACCCGGTAGCGGCCGTTCTCGCAGTCGATCCGGTCGGAAATCTTGAACACCCCGGATTCCAGGGCCGCCACCAGGGTAAAAACCTTGAAGGTCGAACCCGGCTCCATGAGGTCGGTTACCGCCCGGTTGCGCCAGAGAGCCGGATTGGTTTTGTGCTTGCTGTTGGGGTTGAACCTGGGGTACTGGGCCATCGCCAGGATGGCGCCGTTCTCGGCGTCCATGATTACCGCCACCCCCTGCTTGCCGCGGCTTTCAAGCACCGCTTTTTCGAGTTCCCGCTCGGTCCAGGCCTGGAGATTGCGGTCAATCGTCAGATAGAGGGTTTTACCCCGGTAATGTTTCATTTCGGGGTAGCTGGAGGCATCCACCACCCGGCTGCGGGCGTCGTGCTCCAGTGAGATGTAAATCTGCCGTCCTTCGAGGTACTTGTTGTAGTAGAGTTCCAGCCCTTCCTGGCCGCGGCTGTCGATATTGACAAAGCCAAGGACCTGGCCGGCCAACTCCCGGTTGGGGTAGACCCGGCGGTTCTCCTTGAGAAAAGAGAGCCCCCGGTATTTGTCGCACAAGGGCTCAAGGGCCCGGACCTGGCCCGGGGTCAGGCCGCGTTTGAGCCAGACGAACCCGCGCCGGCTCTGCAGGCGCCGGGCCAGGACACGGGAGCGCACCTTGATAACCGGGGCCAGCCGGGCGGCCAGTCGGCGGGCTTCTTTTTTGGGGATGCGCCGGGGTTCGGCAAACAACGAACGCCCTTTTATGTTGATCGCCAGGCCGCGGCCGTCGGCCGCCAGAATCTCGCCCCGGTCACAGCGCACCAGCAGGGTTGAGCTGCTCTGGCGCTGCTGCCGAGCCAGGTAATAGTCATGCTTGACAATTTGCAGGTAGTAGGCCCGGGCGACGATGGCCAGCAAACATGTCACCACCAATCCGGCCAGAAAGTTCATCCGCAGGCGCTGGCGCTTCTCCGGGTCCGGAGGTCGACGGCGCGAGGTGCGTTTTTTTCTGAACTTCATGGCAAAACCACTTTCTGTCCGGGTTGCGGTTCCTTGAGTCCAAGTTCATGGGCCAGGCGGGCCAGGTTCTGGGGCCTCAGCAGGGTGGCAAGTTCGGCCTGGAGCTTGTCCTGCTCTTCCAGCAGGTTCTTTTCTTCGATGCGCAACCGGCTGAGCTCGTAGCCCCGGATCATCGCCTTGTTGTTGATCCAGGAACAGAAAAACAGCGAACCCACCAGGAGCAGCAAAAGCAGGGCGTTGAGCAGACCCAAACGGGAAGATTGCGGCCTCAGCCCGGACACAGCCACCTCGTGTTATTTGCAATAACTGTTGTAACTATTCAGCCGAATACGGGGTCGGGCGCGGCTTTTCTTCGCTAGGCGTTAAGATTTCTGTTTTTCCAGTGCTCGCTACGCCCGCATTGCAAAACTCGCTACGCTCAGACAGTTGCAATGCTTATGGGCTCCCGCTCGCTGGGAAAAACGACGAAATCTTTCCGAAACCGCTCAGAAAACCACCCCCGCCCCCCTCCTGAAAGAGAGGAGATAGAATTTAGCTGAATAGTTACCAACCGTTCAAAGAACTTCCACGGCCCGCAGCACCGCGCTCCGGCTGCGGGGATTGTCGGCCACCTCCGCCTCGTCGGGCCGGCGGCCGCGGCCGGTCAGGATCCGGACAGCGGCCTGACGGTCACAGGTACAGACCGGGATTTTTGGCGGGCAGGTGCAGCCCCGGGCGGCCTGGCGGAAAAACCGTTTCACCAGGCGGTCTTCAAGGGAATGATAGGAGATGACCACCATGCGGGCGCCGGGATTTAGAATCTCCAGCCCGGCGGCCAGCACTTTTTCCAGGGCCTCGAGTTCACCGTTGACCACGATTCGCAAGGCCTGGAAAATCCGGGTCGCAGGATGCCTGCGGGTCCGCTTGTGAGGTGGCACCATAGCCTCCACCAGGCCGGCCAGGTCACGGGTCGAAAGCAAAGGGGCCGTTTCCCGCCGGGTAACGATCTCCCGGGCGATGGCCCGGGCGTAAGGCTCTTCCCCGAAGTCGCGAAATATCCGGGCCAGGGTTCGAGCATCGGCCTGGTTGACAATTTCGGCGGCCGGGCGGCCGACGGCCGGATCCATTCTCATGTCGAGAGGCCCGTCGGACTGGAAACTGAAGCCCCGCTCCCCATCTTCCAACTGGTAACTGGAAAGCCCGATATCGAGCAGCAGACCATCGATTCGCTCAATCCCCTCAGCCCGCAGGAGCTGTGGGAGCTCGGCATAGTTTCCAGCCAGCAGCCGGAAACGGGAAGGAAAATCCTCTTTCAATCCCCGGGCCCGGGAAACGGCCTCGGGATCCCGGTCCAGGGCTACGATCCGAACCCTCTCCGGGCTGTTTTCCAGCAGGCCGAGTGTGTGGCCGCCGCCGCCGAAGGTCGCATCCACGACCACCCCGCCGGCCCCCAGGGCCGGGTTTCCCAGCAGCAGTTCCAGACTGGGAGCTAAAAGAACCGGAACATGTTTCACCTGGGCGGCCCCCCGGGAGTCCGCAGGCCGGGCCGGGCCCGTCAGATACCGATGTCGAGATCGGCCAGAACCCCGCTGATCGCCGACGCGTTATCGATAATCATCGCCGCCTCGGCATCCCAGCGCTCCTTGCTCCAGAGCTCAAGCTTGTTGACCTGGCCGGCGATCACGACATTGTTGGCCTGGGGCTGGTCGAGACCGGCCCAGTTTCTCAGGGTCGGCGGCAGGAGAATGCGCCCCTGTTTATCGAGTGTGCATTCGACCGCTCCGGAGATATAGAAACGCTTAAAGCGCTTGACCTCGACACGACTCGACGGCAAGCAGTTGAGGCGCTCTTCGACCTCGCCCCAGACCGCCAGAGGCCAGCAGTCGAGATTGCCGTCCAGGGCCGTGGTAATCACCACCTCGGAATGGTAATCCCTGACAATGATCTCCCTGAACCTGGCCGGGATACTCAACCGGCCCTTGGCATCCAGGGAATATTCGTATCGACCGCGAAACGCCACCTGAAAATCACCGCCACCCACTTGGGAATTTTAACCCACAATTTACCACTATCTCCCACCCTGTTACATTTACCGACCCCCTTTGTCAAGGACAAAAATAGTTTTTTCTAATTATTTTCCGCTATAATTTATCCGCGCCAAAAGGCACAAACCCTCTCCGGGCCAGGCGGGAAAAGGAACCGGCCGGGCCAACCGGAAAACCGGGCCCGGAAACAAGGGAGGGGTGAAAGCAGGAGAGAAAGGGCTAGAGAAAACGGCCGAGAAAGGCGGGCACCGCCTGTTCCACCCGGAGAATCCGGGGGCCCAGGGAAATCGGGCAGAGACCGGCGCGAACCAGGAGTTCGACCTCGAAAGGGATAAAACCGCCTTCGGGCCCAATCGCCGCCAGGGCCGGCAGTTCGGGGGCAAAGTCCATCCCGGCCCCGACGGTCCCGGGGTGCAGAACCCAGGCCCGGCGGCCGGCGGCCAGATGCGGCAGGCGATCCTCGACAAAGGGACGGAAACGCCGGACCTGGACAATCTCCGGCAGCTGCGTATCCCCGGCCTGGGCAAGCGCTTCCAGGGCGATGTTTTGGAGTTGCGCAGGCTCGAGACGGGAACACTGCCAGTAACTTTTTTCAACCCGGAAGGCGTTGATGACAAAGATCCGCTTGACCCCCATGGTCACGGCCGCGGCCAGGGTGCGGCGCAGGACCTTGGGCCGGGGCAGGGCCAGAACCAGGGTCACCGGCAATGCCGCCGGCGGCGGGCCGGTGATCGCCACTTCAAGTTCAACCGTTGCCCCGGCCCGGGCAACCACCCGGCCGGAGCCGACACCGCCCTCGATCCGGCCGACCTTGAATTCATCTCCAACCCCGGCCTTCAATACGGCAACCAGGTGACGGGCCCGCCGGCCCTGCAGCAGCACCCGGCCGGAAGCCGTGAAATCATTCTCCGCCAGCAGGATAAGGTTCATCTTCCACAACCTGTCAAAAACTTTGGATAAAGAAAAGCGATTGACAATAAGAGACTAAAATTAATATAGAAATCGTGTAACTATTCAGCCAAATCCGGGGTCGGGCGCGGCTTTCCTTCGCTAAGCGTTAAGATTTCTGTTTTTCCTCGCGCTAGCTTCGCCCGCACCCCAAGGGCACTTCCGTTGGGCGCATTGCAAAACTCGCTTACGCTCAGACAGTTGCAATGCTTATGGGCTCCCGCTCGGCTTAAGAAAAACGACGAAATCTTTCCGAAACCGCTCAGAAAAACCACCCCCGCCCCCTCCTGAAAGAGGGGAGATAAAATTTATCCCTAAGGCCCAGAGATGAGCAAACCAGACTCTTTGCAGATTACCAACCTGGCGGCCAGGCTGAAAGAATACAACCAGGCCTACCGCCGGGGCGCCCCCCAGGTCAGCGATGCCGAATACGACAACCTGGTCGAAGAACTGCGTCGGCTCGACCCCGAACACCCGTGGCTCCACCAGGTCGAACCGGAAAAGTTCAGCAACCGGCGTAAGATTCGCCATCCCCGCCCGATGCTCTCGACCGAAAAGGCTTACAGCCATAAAGCCCTGGCCCGCTTCATTGAGCGGATTGAAAAGGCGGCGGCCGAAGCCGGCCTGCCGGAGCCGCTTTTCCGCCTGACCCCGAAGCTCGATGGCCTCGCGGCCCGCGACGATGGCCGGGTTTTCGTCACCCGGGGCAACGGCGAAGTCGGCTACGAAATCAGTTCGGCTTTTGCCAAGGGGGTGGTGCCAATTGGCGGCCGGGGCCGGGGGCTGGGTGAAATCGTGATTTTGCACTCCTATTTCGAGGAGTGCCTTGCGGCCCATTTCGAACACCCCCGCAACCTGGTGGTCGGTATCGTCAACTCCGACACCCTCAACCCGCTGGCCGAAAAAGCCCTGCAGGCCGGGGCCGTCCATTTCGTTCCCTACTCAACGCTGCCCAGCTGGGAGGGAAGCGGGGCGGAGCTCAAGGAAAAACTCGACGAACTCAAGGAGCGGCTGGCCGCCGAATGCGACTATCCCCTGGACGGTTTTGTCGCTGAAGTCAGCAATCCCGAACTGCGCGAAATCCTGGGCCACACCGACCACCACTACCGTTGGCAGATCGCCATCAAGAGCCGCGGTGAAACCGCGCTTACCACGGTCCGGGAAATCACCTGGCAGGTCGGCCGGACCGGAACCGTAACCCCGGTCCTCGAGGTCGAGCCGGTCAGCCTGTCGGGGGCCACGATCCGCCGGGTAACCGCTCACAATGCCGGCCTGGTCAAGGAGAAGCGGCTGGGACCTAGGGCCCGGATCGAAATCATCCGCAGCGGGGAGGTGATCCCCAAGCTTGAAAAGGTTCTCACCCCGGCTCCCGAAACCGGTCTGCCGACCAGATGTCCCCGCTGCCGGACCCTTCTGGAATGGAACAACGATTTTCTCAAATGCCCCAACCCGCACTGCCCGGCCCAGGTTGAGCAACGCCTGCTCCACTGGTTCAAAACCCTGGGTACGGCCGACTGGTTCGGACCCAAAACCATAGCCCGGCTGGTGGCCGCCGGCTACGACAGCCTGGAAAAAATCTACTCCCTGACCACGGAAAAACTGGAAGCGCTGGGCTTTGGCCCCCAGCAGGCGGCAAACCTCCACGAGGCGCTGCGGCTGAGCCGTTCCAAACCGGTGGAGGAGTGGCGCTTCCTGGCCGCCTTCGGCATTCCTTCACTGGGCCGCGGCGACAGTCGCCGGCTGCTGGCCCGGATCCCGCTGGACCGGCTGATCACCGGCATCGACGAAGAGGAGATCGCCGCCATTGACGGCTTCGCCGAACTTACGGCCGCAGCCATTGCCCGGGGATTGCAAGAGAAACGGGAAGAAATAGAAAAAATGCTGGGACTGGGCTTTAACCTGATACCGACAAAGCCGGCTGCAGAAGCTGCGGCAACCGCCCCGGTGCAGCATCCGCTGGCGGGCAAGGGAATTGTCTTTACCGGCAAGATGACCCGCAACCGGGAGGCGCTGGAAGAGGAAGCCCGGGCTCTGGGCGCGCGGATCCAGAAAACGGTCAGCGGCAAAACCGATCTGCTGGTCTGCGGCGAAAAGGTCGGGTCCCGGAAGACCGGGAAAGCGAAAGAACTCGGCGTTCGCCTGCTCAGCGAAGAAGAGTACCGAAAGCTTCTCGAGCAGGCAGCAGGCTAAAGCTTCCGGCGGCGCCGGGCGACGGCGGCCGCGAAACCCTCGAAAAGGACCTCGGTCTGCTCGATCGAGATACAGGCGTCGGTGATGCTCTGACCGTAACAGGCCTCGCCCTTGTCCCGGTAGTCCTGGCGGCCGGCGACGATATAACTCTCCAGCATGACCCCGCAAATCTCCCGGCAGCCGGCCGCCACCTGGCCGGCGACATCGTTGGCCACCTCGATCTGGCGCAGGTGATCCTTGAAACTGTTGCCATGACTGCAGTCGATCATCAGGCGGGACGGCAGGCCGGCCTTTTCCAGCAGGCTGACGGCATGGCTGACCTCGGAAGCCTGGTAGTTGGGGCCGCTGCGGCTGCCGCCGCGCAAAACTATATGCCCCCACTCGTTGCCGGTGGTCGAAAGGATCGCGGCCACCCCTTCCCGGGTGATCGACGGAAACCATTGCGGCGTCCGGGCCGCCCGGACCGCGTCGATCGCCACCTGAACGGCGCCGTCGGTACCGTTTTTGAACGCTACCGGCATCGAAAGACCTGAAGCCAGGTCCCGATGCACCTGGCTTTCGGTAGTGCGCGCCCCGATCGCCCCCCAGCTGATGAGATCGGCGATAAACTGGCCGATAATCGTATCCAGGAATTCGGTCGCGGCCGGCACCCCCAGAGCCGTGATATCGAGCAGCAGCCGGCGGGCGATTTCCAGCCCCTCGTTGATCGCGAAGCTGCCGTCGACCCCGGGATCGTTGATCAATCCCTTCCAGCCGACCACGGTCCGCGGCTTTTCGAAATAGACCCGCATCACCACCGCGAGCTCATTTTGGTAGCGTCCGGCCAGGGCCTTAAGCCGGTCGGCGTAATCCAGCGCCGCCGCCGGGTCGTGGATCGAGCAGGGCCCGCAGACCACCAGCAGACGGTCATCATCCCCGGTCACGATGGCGGCGATTTCCCGGCGGCTGTCAAGGATGAAACGCTCGCCGTCCGCGGTCAGCGGGTACTTGTTCAATAATACCACCGGCGGCGCAAGATGCCGGGTCTCGCGAATCCGTAAATCACTGGTCTTGAGATTTATCATCGACTTTTTTCCAACTCCCCGGCCCCCTAGCGGCAGCCGACCGGAACCAGGCAGATCATCCTGAGCCCCTGGTCACCAGCAGTAAAGTTGTGCCGGGTCCCGCCCGGGATAAACGCGGCATCACCCGGCCGGCAAACCTTCTTTTCTCCCTCGATGGTCATGAATCCGTCGCCTTCGAGAATGAAAACCTCATGTTCCCAGTCATGGACATGGTATGGAGAGTGGCCTCCCGCCTCGAACTCAAAAACCCGCAGGGCAAAGGTCGGGGCCCCGTCATCCTCGCTGATTACCCAGCGCACCGTGACCTTTTCCGCTCCTTCGATCTCGACCTTTTCGGCCTGCACGTCGGTATAATGAACCTGCTTGAACATCTTGCACCCCCATTATTAAGACAAAAATTCAGGTTTCCGGATCAAGGCCGCGTTCCGGAGCCGGCTTGCAGTTGTTCCAGGCAGCGGGCGCAAACCCCGGGAAAGGCCGCCTCTTCCGGGGTCAGATCCTCCCGGTAGCACCAGCAGCGGTCACATTTGTCTCCCGCCGCCCGGCTGACGCCGACCAGCAGTTCAGAATTTTCGGCCCCGCCCTCTTCACCCTCGGCCAGAGCGGAAAGATCGAGGCGGGAGACAATGAAGATATCGGCCAGCTGCTCCCGGTAGCGGGCCAGAAGCTCAAGGGTCGCGCCCCGGGCTTTGAGCTCCACCGCGGCCTCCAGCGAATTGCCGATCAACTTGGCCTGCCGGGCCGCCTCGAGCTCCTTCAGAACCTGCCGCCGAACCGCCAGGATTGCTTCCCAGGTCGCGGCCAGTTCAGGGCTTTCGTATTCGTCCGGCAGAGCCATGAACTCTTCCAGGTGGACACTGCCGCGCTCGCTGCCACCCGGCATGAAACCCCAGACCTCTTCGCTGGTAAAGGCCAGGATCGGGGCGCAGAGCCGGACCATGGTGTTGAGTACCGTGTACAGCATGGTCTGGGCCGAGCGCCGGACCGGGTGGTCTCGATGCAGGGTGTAGAGCCGATCCTTGCCCACCTCGAGATAGAAGCTGCTTAAAGTGACGGCGCAGAAATTATGCACGGCATGGTAGATGACATGGAACTCGTAGTCGTCATAAGCTTTCACCACCCGCTGCTGGAGCTGCTGGAGCTCATGCAGGATATAGCGGTCAATCTCCTCGAGTTCGGCATAAGGCCGGGAATCCGACTGCGGGTCGAAATCACTCAGGTTGCCGAGCAGGAAACGAAAGGTGTTGCGGATCCGGCGATAGGCTTCGACCAGCCGGGCCAGGATCTCGTCGGAGATGCGGATATCGTCACGGTAGTCCTGGGCCGCCACCCAGAGCCGCAGGATCTCGGCGCCGTAACGTTTGCTCACCTTGTCCGGGGCGACCACGTTGCCGGAAGATTTTGACATCTTCTTGCCCTTGCCGTCGACCACGAAACCATGGGTCAGGACCGACTTGTAGGGCGCCCGGCCGGCAACCCCGACCGCGGCCAGCAGGGAGCTGTGAAACCAGCCCCGGTGCTGATCGCTGCCTTCGAGATACATCTCGGCCGGCACCCCGCCCAGGTAGTCGCGATTGTTCAGAACGGCCGCGAAACTGACCCCGGAATCAAACCAGACATCGAGAATATCGCTCTCCTTGCGAAATTCCGTCCCGCCGCACTCCGGGCAGCTGAATCCCGCCGGCAGGAAATAAGAAGCCTCTTTTTCGAACCAGATGTCGGCCCCATGCCGGGTAAATTCATCCGCCACACGGTCCATGATCTCCCTGTCCATCACCAGGTGACCGCATTTTTCACAGTAAAAAACCGTAATCGGCACCCCCCAGACCCTTTGCCGGGAAACACACCAGTCGGGCCGGTTTTCGATCATTCCGTAGATTCTCTCCCGGCCCCACGAGGGAATCCACTTGACATTGTTGATCTCTTCCAGGGCCTTTTGCCGCAGGCCGTTTTTCTCCATCGAAATAAACCACTGCTCGGTCGAACGGAAGATGATCGGCTTCTTGCAGCGCCAGCAGTGGGGATAGGAGTGGCTCATCGGCTTTGAGGCCACCAGCTTGCCGAACTCTTCAAGCTTCTCGATGACGTGGGAGTTGGCGGCAAAAACGAACTCGCCGGCAAAAAATTCGACTTCGTCGGTAAAGCAGCCGGCATCGTCGATCGGAGCATAAACCTCAAGCCCGTAGCGGAGACCGACTTCGTAGTCCTCCTGGCCATGTCCCGGGGCGGTGTGAACACAGCCGGTCCCGGCCTCGAGGGTCACGTGCTCACCCAGAATGACCAGGGATTCACGCTCGTAAAGGGGATGACGGCAGTGGCGCTTTTCGAGGTCCGCAGCCTTGATTTCCCCCAGGACCTCGGCCTTTTCCAGGCCGGCTTCAGCGACAAAGGTTTCGCGCAGGCCGGCGGCCACGATCAGCACGCCTTTTTCGGTATCGAGAGCGACATACTCGAAATCGGGGATGGAGACAGACCGCGAGGTTGGCCGGAATCGTCCACGGGGTCGTGGTCCAGATCACCAGGGCGCACTCCCGGCCGGCCAGGAAGGGGTACTCTTTCCCCAAATCCTCGAGCAGGGTAAACTTGACATAGATCGAGGGCGAAGACTCATCTTCATACTCAACCTCGGCCTCGGCCAGGGCGGTGCCGCAGGGCGCGCACCAGTAG
>WFRT01000341.1 GCA_015486445.1 Pseudomonadota bacterium
TTAGCATTTTGCCGATTTAAATGCAAATCGATGAGCGTCACATTATCAAGCTTTAAAAGGCGCACAAGGTGTTCCAGGAAAAGATTTTTTTTGCCCCGGGATTCGCAGAGCAGAAAGCTGGTTTCGGGCCGGACCAGGGCCAGCGGCAAACCGGGAAAACCGGGCCCGGTACCGAGGTCGAGAACCCGGTCGCAGGTGCCGTCGAGCCCCGGCAGGTAGTTCAGGGAATCAAGAAAATGACCGCTGGCCACGGCTTCCGGTTCAATGATCCGGGTCAGGTTGTAGGCCCGGTTCCAGCGCCGCAGTTCCCTAAGATAAGAGGCAAACTGTTCCAGCTGCAGACTCGTAAGCCGAAGCCCGATTTTTTCGGCCCCGGCCGTAAGAATCCGTTGCCAGTCATTTTCCGGCATGGCTTTGCCACCTCGTAAAAAATAGCCTAGGCCCGGTTATAAGCGCTTATTTTCCCACGCAGAAACCGGCAAAAACCGCATCCAGCAGGCTGTCGACGGCTTCCGCCTCGCCGCCGGTTATTTGCAACAGGGCCCGGCGGGCCTGGTGCAGTTCTTCGGCCAACAGGTCGAGCTGGGGTTTCAGGCCGTCACCACAAAGTTCCGCGGCCCGGCTCACGGCCCCGGTGTAGTCGGCCAGCAGCTCGTAGTGGCGCTGCCGGGTGATCAGCGGAGCCGAATCATTTTCCGGCCGGCGGTTTTTTAGAAAAGCGCTGACCCCGGCCACCGCTTCGCCGATTTCGGCCTGCTCCCGCCTCCCGACACACCGGAGCAGGGGGCCGTCGTATGCGAGCCGCTCCCGGATTTCGTTTTCCGTCATCCGGCAGCCGAGATCCTGCTTGTTCAAGACCACCAGGTGGGCCCGGCCCCGCAGGCGCCGGTAAAGTTCCAGGTCCCGCTCCTTAAGCTCCTGACTGCCGTCCAGCACCAGTAGCACCAGGTCGGCCTTTTCCAGCCAGGCCTCGGTCCGGGCCATGCCCAGGGCTTCGAGTTCATCCCTGGGGGTGTCGAGACCGGCGGTATCGGAAAGTTCGACCCGGACCCCGGCAATTTCGAGGTCCGCGCTGACCACGTCGCGGGTGGTGCCGGAGACCTTGCTCACCAGGGCCCGGTCCTCGGCCAGCAGGGCATTGAGAATACTCGACTTGCCGACATTGGGCCGGCCGGCCAGGACAACCTTGAGACCGGTTCGAAGAAAACGGCCGCGTTCATAGGAGTCGAGCAGCCGGCGACCCTCGGCGGCCAGGCCGGCGAGTTCGGCCGCCAGGTTTTCACGCTCGTAGTTGTCGCCCTCCTCGGCCAGCAGGTCGATGGCCACTTCAACCCCGGCCAGGATCTCTTCGAGCCGGGCCAGCAGCCCGGCAAGATGCCGGCCCAGGCCGCCGGCCAGCTGGGCGGCGGCGGCCTGCAAACCGGCCTCGCTCTCGGCCGCAATCAGGCCGGCCACGGCTTCCGCCTGGGTCAGGTCAAGGCGGCCGTTCAGATAGGCCCGCCGGGTGAACTCGCCCGGGGCCGCCGGTACCGCGCCGAGGGCAAAGAGCAGGTTCAGAATCTTGCCGGTGGCGTAAGCGCCGCCGTGACAGTGAATTTCCGCCATCGCCTCCCGGGTATAGGAGCGGTTTTCCGGCATCAGGGCCAGGAAAACCTGGTCCAGCGGGATTTCACTTGTCGGTTCGTGGATATAGCCGAGATAGAGGTGGAAATAGAGGGGGGAGGCCGGCCAGGGATGGAAAAGCCGGCGGACCAGGGTGTGTGCCGCCGGCCCGCTGAGACGGATGATGGCAATTCCGCCGCTGCCGGACGGGGTGGAAATAGCGGCAATCGTACTCACTGCCAGACTCCAGGACAACCGGAAAAATCTTTCCCCGGAAAACAGGAGGGACCGGTAAAGATGTCACCGGGCCGCCGTTTTCGACCCGGCGGCCGGTCTGCGGTCTCCGTCAGACCGCTTCCGCGGCCGAGGAACGGGAGCGGGAGCGGCGGCGCTGGCTGTTGGCCGGATAGATGACAATCTTTTTGAATTCCCCCTCGCCCTTGCTGCGGGAGCGCAGTTCCTGGTCATCCTGCAGGGCCAGGTGCACAAGACGACGGTCATGGGCATTGAGAGAATTGATCGTCACGGGCTTGCGCAGGCGTTTGGCCTTGGCCCCGAGACGAAGGGCCAGCTCGGAGATGTCCTCTTCATGCCGGGAGCGGAAATCATTGCAGTCAACCATGATCCGGCCGCCCTTGACGCCATGCATTTTGTTGACCAGAAACTGCAGGGCATCCAGCACCGCGCCGCGCCGTTTGGTCAGCATTTCCAGCTCTTCACCGCCGCTGATATCGAGATGCAGTTCGTTGTCCTGCCGGCGGCTGGCAACCTGACAGCCGGCAATCCCCATCAACTCGAGAATCCGCACTACCGCGGCGGTAATTTTTTCAACCTCGAATTCGACCGCAACAGCGCTATTTTCCGGGCGCTTCCGGCGGTTTTCCTCAGCTTCGGCCGCGGGCTGGTGGTTTTTCGCAGCCACCATGCCTTCTTCCGGGGGAATGAAACTCTCCTCTTTTCCGGGCTTTGCCGCAGTTTCCGGCTTTTCCAGCTCCTCGCCGAAAGCCGACTTGATCAGGTCCTGGACCAGTTCCCGGCCGCTGGGGTTTTTCCTTACCACCCGAATCCGGGCACTCTTGCCGCCGAGCAGGCCGAAGAGCTTGCGGCTCTCCTGGCGAATTATTTCATATTCCAGTTCAGCTTCCTTCACCTGCAGGGTAAAACAGGCTTTTTCAACCGCTTCCTTGATATCCTTTCCTTCAAATTCAAGCTCAGTAGCCATCTTTCGTTCTACCTCATTATTTCGCGGGTTCGACCTGGCGCATCACCAGGTACTGCTGTCCGATGGACAGGATATTGTTGACCAACCAGTAGAGTACCAGGCCGGAGGGGAAATTGAGAAACATGAAAGTGAAGATGATGGGCATGAAAAGCATCAGCTTGGCCTGCATCGCATCGCCCCCGGCGGTCGGGGTCATCTTCTGCTGGAGAAACATCGTCGCTCCCATGATCAACGGAGTGACGTAATAGGGATCCTTGGCCGAAAGGTCGGTAATCCAGAAAAAGAACGGCGCGTGACGCAGCTCAATCGCCACCATCAGGGCCCGGTAAAGGGCGAAGAAAACCGGGATCTGCACCACCATCGGCAGACAGCCGCCAAAAGGATTGACCTTGTGGGTCCGGTAGAGATCCATCATCTCCTTGTTGAGCCGGGCCTTGTCATCCTTGTATTTTTCCTTGAGTTTGGCGAGCTTGGGCTGGACCTTCTTCATCTGGCTCATCGACTTGTAGCTCTTCTGAGAGAGCGGGTAGAAGACCAGCTTGATAAGAATTGTCAGGATGATGATTGCGATGCCGTAATTGTGCACGTACTGGTAAAGAAAATGCAGCAGCCAGACCAGAGGCCGGGCTATGATCCCGAACCAGCCATACTCGATTGAAGCCTCGAGCTTCAGCCCCAGAGCCTGGAGACGGTCTCCTTCCTTGGGGCCTATGTAGGCCCGCAGCCGGTTGCTGCCGTCAACCTCGAAGGTCACGGTCAGGTTGCCGTCATCGGCGGAGCCGTCCCGGTTGATGATGCCCCGGGTCGCCGTGAATTTGCCGTTTTCCGGAATCAGCAGAGCGCTGATGAAATACTTGCTGGTATAACCGAACCAGTTGATCTGGCCGGCAATCTCCTGGCGGGCGATCTCCTTGTCTTTCTTGCCGGGTTTGAAAAGCTTGTCGTTGACGTAGCCGATGACGCCGTTATAGACATAACGACTCTTTTTCTGCCCCTTGCTGCTGTGGACCCAGTTGACCCGCACCCCTTCGAGCGCCGGGGCGGGCCCGGTTTCGGCAAGCACCTCGTAAGTGATCCCGATCACATAACTGCCGGGCTGGAAATTAAATTTCTTGAGCAGGGTGCGCCCGGCTCCCAGGGGGGCTTCAAAAACCAGCTCCTTGCCGGCCTCCTCCACTTCCAGGGCCCGGGCCGCAGGCTTGAAATGGAGCCGCTCATCGGGCTGCCAGCGGCCCTCCAGTTTGACCGCCCCGGTCAGCGGCCAGGGACCCGTTTTGGTCACGGTCACGAGGTTCAGTTCCGGACTGCCGGGCTTGTTTTCGGTTTTATAATGCTTCAGATAAAAAGCCTTGAGCCGGCCCCCAACAGTGTCAAATTCGGCCCGGTAGAGCGGCGTCTGCACCACCACCAGTTCGCCTTCCTCGACCACCGGCACCGGGGTTTTGGCGGGCTCTGCCGCCGGGGCCGGCGGCTCCGCTTCGGAACCGGTGGCCGCCTTGTCGCCGGCTGGAATGGTAGCGGTTTCGGATGCGGTTTGGGCGCTTACCTTCGCCGGGGCTTTCTGGGGAGGATGAGCCGGGGGGAAAAAATATTGAAATCCAAGCAGTACGGCCAGAGAGAGGACAATC
Organism: Pseudomonadota bacterium; assembly: GCA_015486445.1. Lineage (GTDB taxonomy): Bacteria > Desulfobacterota > Anaeroferrophillalia > Anaeroferrophillales > Tharpellaceae > JAADEO01. The sequence continues at coordinate 4,453 of WFRT01000341.1, forward strand.
GCTAAAATTGTTCTTTTTTCCATCAGAATGAAATCCTAAAAAATATATGGATGAAGCCGGCATAAAGACGGCTTCCCGGCCGGTTTGCCGGGGCGGGCAGCGGGAAAAACGGGTGCACAGCTGAAAAACGGGCGGGCCGGGAAGCAGGCTCCGAACTCAAGCCGGGTCCCAGCCTCCAGCACAGAAGGGGTGGCAACGCAGAATACGCCATACACCCTTGCCGAGGCCGCGAACCAGGCCGTACTTTTCCAGGGCGTCAAGCGTATACTGGGAACAGGTTGGGGTAAAACGACAGGAATGACCGAAATAGGGAGCCAGCAAAGTCTGGTATGATCTGATTAAAACAATACAGACTTTTTTCAGCATCGGCTTGAAGTGTAGTTTCTGGTTTTCCGCAGAAGCTTGGTCAGCTGCTCCTGTGCAGCTATTTTCGGCAGACAAGCAAAACTTTTCTTGACAACCAGGGAGTAGTCGTACCCGGCTGTAAAAAAATCCTTGTGATGTCGATAATACTCTCTGATCAGACGTTTAACCCGGTTTCTGACAACTGCTGTTCCAACTTTACGGCTGGCGGTAATCCCTATCCTGGGATTCGGCATCCGGTTGGCCTGGCAGAAAAGCAACAGGTGAGGCGAATGAAAACGCCTGCCCCGTTCGAACAAAAAGGTAAATTCCTGCCTTTTTCTCAGTCTCTCACTTTTCGGGAAATTCTGCCGGCCCTCTGTCATGAAAATTATGCCGAAAGACGTTTACGCCCTCTTTTTCTCCGCCGTTTCAGGATCATGCGACCCGCCGCGCTGCTGCTCCGCGCGCGGAACCCGTGATTTCTTTTTCTTTTCAGGTTGCTGGGCTGAAATGTTCTCTTCATTTATAAATCACCGACATTATGTGCATTATCAGAACTGTTTTTTGCCGCTGCTGGTAGTCCCAACGGGACTCGAACCCGTGTCTTCGCCGTGAGAGGGCGATATCCTAGGCCACTAGACGATGGGACCAAGCTTGTTTCGGAAATGGCTGGGAGACCAGGATTCGAACCTGGATTGACGGAGTCAGAGTCCGTAGTCCTGCCGTTGGACGATCTCCCAAAATGCGGCAATTTCTGCGCGGCGCTACCTACCACTAAATAAAAAGCTTGTCAATAGCTGTTTTCCTTCCCCTGGGATCAGACGTCCAGGTTTGCCACCTGCAGGGCATTTTCCTCGATAAAGGTACGGCGGGCGCTGATGTTGTCGCCCATCAGCACGGTAAAAATATCATCGGCTTCGACATCGTCTTCGACCGTTACCCGGAGCAGTTTGCGGCGGCCCGGATCCATGGTTGTTTCCCAGAGCTGCTCCGGGTTCATTTCCCCGAGTCCCTTGTAGCGCTGGATATTGATCCCGGTTTTGCCTTTTTCCAGAACCTCCCGCAAAAGCTCCTCCCGGCTTTGGGCCTTGACCTCGTCTTCCTTGAAGCGCAGGGTATAAGGCGGCTCCCGCAGGACATCGAGCTTTTCCGTAAGCTGCAAAAGCGCCTGGTAATCACCGCTTTTCAACAGATTGTAGTCAATCGCCAGGGGCAGCTCGGCGGCATCTTTGACGATCATTTTCCGACTGTCATTGACCTCGTCCGCAACCAGTTCCACGAAACTTGCTCCGCAGGCCGGCAGGGCCCCGCGCAGGGCTTCCCACTTTGCATCGTCCCTAAGATCACCACGGCCGGCAAAACCCAGCCTGATCATCTCTTTCAGCAGGAGCGCCGGGTAACCCCGGGCGTTCAAGCGGTCCATGGATTCCTTGTAGGGAATCAGCCGGAGCAGGACGGTCGTCAGTTCTGCTCCCCGCAGGACAGCAGCCGCATCACCTTCTCCGGCCGCCACTTCCATCTCCCGGCTGTTGTGGCGGATGACGAACTCGCTGAGTTCCCTTTCGGTGCTCAGATATTCATGCTGCTTGCCCCGGGTGACCCGGTAGAGCGGCGGCTGGGCGATATAGAGATAACCTCTTTTGACCAGTTCCTCCATCTGGCGATAGAAAAAGGTCAAAAGCAGGGTCCTGATGTGGGAGCCGTCGACATCGGCATCGGTCATGATGATAATCCGGTGATAGCGCAGCTTGGCCAGGTCGAAGTCTTCGCTGCCGATTCCCGTACCCAGGGCGGTGATCAGGATCTTGATCTCCTCGCTGGTCAGCATCTTGTCGAAACGGGCCTTTTCGATATTGAGAATCTTGCCCTTCAAGGGCAGAATGGCCTGGTTTTTCCGGTCCCTGCCCTGCTTGGCGGAACCCCCGGCGGAATCTCCCTCGACAATGAATATCTCCGCTTTCATGGGATCCTTTTCCTGGCAGTCGGCCAGCTTTCCCGGCAGCATCGATCCTTCCAGATAGCCCTTGCGCCGGGTCAGTTCCCGGGCCTTGCGGGCGGCCTCCCGGGCTTTCGCCGCCTCGACTATCTTCTCGACTATGGCCCCGGCCACCCCGGGATTTTCCTCAAGAAAATGGGACAGTTTTTCATTGACCAGGGATTCGACCAGACCCTTGACCTCGCTGTTGCCCAGCTTGGTCTTGGTCTGACCCTCGAACTGGGGATCGGGGATCTTGACGCTGATCACGGCCACCATGCCTTCCCGTATATCTTCACCGGTGAGGCCGACTTTGTTGCCTTTGAGCAGGTTGTGCTGGTTGATATAGCTGTTGACGGTGCGGGTCAGGGCCGCCTTGAAGCCCGAAAGATGGGTGCCCCCCTCGTGGGTGTTGATATTGTTGGCGAAGGTAAAAATCTGTTCCTTGTAGGCACTGTTGTACTGGATGGCGATTTCGATGTCGATTTCGTTGCGCCTCCCGGAGATATAGATCGGCTGGGAATTTATCGGCGTCTTGTTGGCATTGAGATATTCGACGAACGAAACAATTCCGCCTTCGTAAACAAACTCTTTGCTGCGGCCCTCATCCCGCTCATCCTCGACCGTAATGCGGATGCCGGAATTGAGAAAAGCCAGCTCCCGCAAGCGGCTGCTGATGGTATCGAAACTAAAAACCGTGTTCTCGAAAATCTCCGGGTCCGGCTGACAGCGGATAATGGTTCCGGTCTGGGTCGTGGTACCGACAACTGTCAGTTCACTGCGCTTTTCCCCGCGCTCGAATTTCTGCACGTAGATCTTGCCGTTGCGCCGAATCTCCACCTCGAGGTATTCACTTAAGGCATTGACCACCGAAAGTCCCACCCCGTGCAGGCCGCCGGACACCTTGTAAGCTGAATTCTCGAACTTGCCGCCGGCGTGCAGCTTGGTTAAAACCAGCTCCGTCCCGGTCAACCCGGTATCTTCATGGATATCAACCGGAATCCCGCGCCCGTCATCGATGACGGTAATCGAATTGTTTATGCCGATCTGCACTTTTATGTGCCGGCAATAGCCGGCCAGGGCCTCGTCTATGCTGTTGTCAACCAGCTCATAGACCAGGTGATGCAGCCCGGCCACATCGGTGCTGCCGATATACATCGAAGGCCGCTTGCGCACCGCTTCCAGGCCTTCGAGAACCTTGATCTGTTCCGCTCCATACTCGTTTTTCGTCATAACTTGATTTTCCTGTAGACTATCTTCAGATCCATATCCGCCGGCTGTCAGTTGATCGGCATGATGCCGCACATGTAGTCTTCGTGTTCCATCCCTTGCAAAAGACAGGGCTGGGATTTGTCGTTGATCATGAATAAAACTTTTTCATCCGGCAGGGCCTGAAGAAAATCCATGAGATAATTTATGTTGAAAGCAATTTTCACCGGCTCTCCCTGGTAACCCAGAACCAGTTCGGTGTGGCCATGTCCCATTTCCGGATTGTTGATAGAAACCTTCATCAACCCTTTACTGATATCGAATATCACCCCTTTATACTGTTCCTGGGCCAGCAGATTCATCTGCTTGAGGATGTAAAGCAGGGGTTCCCGCTCGACCACCACCCGGTGGCTGAAATGTTCCGGAATCATCTTGCGATAGTCCGGGAAATCACCCTGCAGCATCCGCAAGACCAGGATAAAATCTTCTCCCCAGACCACGACCTCGTTATGGGAAAAACCAAGATTCAGGGTTTCCGGGCGGCTGAACACACTCTTTATCTCCTGCAGGCTCTTGCGGGAAAAAATCTTGCGCTCGCCTAAGCTTATGCGCCCCGAAATATCCCGGTTGCGGGCGACTGAAACCCGGTGGCCATCGGTGGCGATCAACGAAAAAAAGTGTGACCCGGCGGTTATTTCCCGATCCCCTTCCAAACCCTCGTCGTCGACGATCCCGTTGACCGGTTCGATTTCGAGAAAAACCCCCTGCAGATTGTAACGGGGGTCGGCGATCCGGGCTACCGAAAATACCGTCAGATCGATCAGCTGGGTCAAATCTTCGCTGCCTATCTGAATTGATGAAGCCGGTTCGGTAAAATCTATTTCCGGAAATTCGTCGACCTCGGCGCTGAGGATCTTGAAAGAGCTTTTCCTGTCCTCGATCAATACCAGGCTGTTTTCACTTTCCTGGCGGATCGATATTTTTTCATCATTCAAGCTGCGAACCAGGTCAAAAGCCTTGCGTCCGTTGATCGAAACCGCCCCGGGTTGACCAATCTCCACCTCAAGAGTACCCCGGGCGCTGCAATTTTGATCGAATGCGACAATTTCCAGCTTTCCGGCGTCCGCCCGCAAAAGAATATTCTCTAGATTGTTGAGTGAAGATGATTTTTCCAGGATGGACTGGATCTTCTGCAGGCAACTGCTGAGCTGGTGGCGGTCGGCGGTAAATTCCATGATTTCCTCGCTGAGCTGGACGGTTTCAGGATCCGGGTAAGAAGGATTACTATTTTCCTATAATAAACTTGAAATAAAACTAGTAGTATTAAGAAAGCCTGTGAAACTGTGAAAAAAATCAATAAGTCGTTGTTTTGGTTGAATTTAACATGTTAATGAAAGGTGTTAAATCAAGGTTTGAATCAATCGGGTACCGGTTGACAAA
>WFRT01000342.1 GCA_015486445.1 Pseudomonadota bacterium
CCCCGGTGCTGGAAGAACTGGCCCCGCATTTTCCCCGGGTCCTGAAACCTGGCGGCAGCTTGATCCTCTCCGGGATGCTGCGCGAGCAGGTTGAAAAGATATCGCGGCTGTGTTCGGGACTCGGCCTGGTCTGCAGTTTGCAGCATGACCTCGGGGAGTGGTCCGCCCTGGTCTGGCAAAAGCCGGGATAATTTGTTTGCCGGTTTTTTTAAGTTGACAAGCTTTATATTTTAAGTTAGAAGGCGGCTCCGATTCGCGTTGCCGGGCAACCGGTTTGCGCGGCTGGAAAGGTCTTTCGTCCCCATCGTCTAGCCTGGCCCAGGACACCGCCCTTTCACGGCGGCGACAGGGGTTCAAATCCCCTTGGGGACGCCATTTACAAGCCAAAGCCCGGCTTCGAGATTCAAACTCGAAGCCGGGCTTTTTTGTCGGCGGAGAAAAGCCGCGCCCGACCCTGTATTCGGCTGAATAGTTACAGATTGTCTACCCTTGGGATAAAGCAGGCAGAAACAATAGCGAACCGGAAAGCCGGTTCCAGACGGATTCATCGACATGAATTTTTCCGAGAAAACCGACACCCTGGTGGTCGGGGCCGGCTTGAGCGGCCTCTATAGTGCTTTCTTGCTGGCGACGGAACAGCGCCGGACCATCGTTCTCGAGGCCCGCGAGAGAATCGGGGGGCGGATTTCAGGGAAAACGGCCGGCCGGGGTTTCAGCGTCGATCTCGGCCCCTCCTGGTTCTGGCCCCGCACCCAGCCTTTGATTGCCGACCTGACAAAGCGCCTTGATCTTGCCGTTTTCCGCCAGTATGAAGAGGGCCGGGGCCGCTTCCAGATGAATGACGGCAGCCTGCGGGAATATGGCGACTGCGCCGTCGAACCGGCTTCCTGGCGCCTGGCCGGCGGCATGGAGTCGCTGGTCAAAAGCCTGACCATGCGCTTGCCGCCGGATCTGATCCGGCTCCGGGAGCCGGTCTGCCGGCTCGAGCGCCTTGACGACGGGGTGGCGGTGGCGGTTGGCGACCCGGAAGCCGAACCGGAAAAGATCTATCACGCCCGGCGGGTGATCCTGGCCCTGCCACCCCGGCTGGCCGCATCGACCATTCTCTTTACCCCCGAGCCCGGGGCCGAACTGATCCAGGCGATGCTCAAAACCCCGACCTGGATGGCTTCCCAGGCCAAGTTCTATGCCCTTTACGACAAGCCTTTCTGGCGTCATGAAGGACTCTCCGGCCAGGGATTCAGCCAGGTCGGCCCGATTGCCGAGATCCATGACGGCAGTGCTGTTTCCGGGCCGCCCTTCGCCCTGACCGGGTTCCTCGGCCTGCCTCCTTCGGCCCGGACTGACCGGGAGGAACTGGTCCTGGCCTGTCGGCGGCAGCTGGGGGAGATATTCGGGACCCCGGCCGGACGGCCGGAAAAGATCTTTCTTAAGGACTGGTCCCGTGAACCGCGTACCGCGACCCGTTTTGACCAGGTCCCGTTGACCGTCCATCCCCGGTACCGCCTGCCGGCCGGGAAAACCGGTTTCTGGAATGACCTGGTTCTTTTTGCCGGCACGGAAACCAGCGAACACCAGGGCGGCTATCTCGAGGGTGCCCTGGCCGCGGCGCTGCGGGTCAGACAATTATTGTAGACACCCGCCGCGACCGGCGGCAGCCTGCTCGGATCTTAATCAAAACAATTTTCATATTTTTTATCTTGACATAAACGGAATCCTGGATTATGTATGGGTACAGGTACTGGGTCGGGAGATTCCCCGGCTCTAAATATCCTGCAAATTCATACCCCAACGATAAATAAGTTTAAGGGAGGAAATCATGGCTGGAGAAAACAATATCTATAAATGTGAACTGTGTGGAGCGATGGTCGAGGTTCTGGATATCGGTGCCGATGATCTCAACTGCTGCAATGAGCCGATGGTTTTGATCGAGGCCGGCACCGTGGATGCGGCCCGGGAGAAACATGTCCCGGTGGTCGAGAAGGTTGATGGCGGGGTCAAGGTCAAGGTCGGCAGCGTCGCCCACCCGATGGATGACAAGCATTACATCACTTTCATCGAACTGCTTGCCGACGGCAAGATCTGCCGCAAGTTTCTCAATCCCGGCGAGGCCCCGGAGGCTTTCTTTGCCACCGCTGCGGCGGAGGTAACGGCCCGGGCCTACTGCAACCTGCATGGTCTCTGGGAAGCCTAGTCCGAACTTAAAAGAAATTATCGCCGTAAAAAATTAAAGAGGGGCTGCAGAGTGAAATCTGCAGCCCCTCTTTTTGTTTCTTTTTTGCGCTGCGGCCCCGGCTATTTTTTTTCCGGGCGCTGTTTTTTGGCTTCGGCCCACATCTCGGCAAAGGCCTTGGTCGTCTTTTCATCCATCACCCGCCAGAGGGCGACGGTTTTGAAATAATCGTTGTCGCCGACGTGGAAAATTTTCTTTTCCTCCGGGGTCACCAGCTTGCCGACATTGTCGACCGCGGGTGAAACCCCCTGGGCGTGGACGACATCGGCCTGGCGAACCGGGTCGAGCATGAAGTTGATCCACTCTTCGCAGAGTTTCTTGGTCTGTCCCTTGGCGGCCCGGGTAATGCACCAGTAATCGATCCAGGCGGTGCCACCCTCTTTGGGGGCGGCCAGCAGCCATTTGCCGCCCTTTAAGTTGGCCCGCTGGACCGCGAACCCCCAGCTCGTGGCCAGGGCCAGTTCGGGGAACTCGTCCGGGTTGGCGGCTCCGTCCCAGAGGCTCTTGGCATTTTTCACCAGCTGGTTGAGCCGGGCTTGGACCTTGCTGCGGTCCATCTTGGCGATGTCGAAGATGGCGTCGTAGCCGTAGCCCAGGCCGAGGGCGCAGATCCAGATGTTGCACTTGGGAAAGTTGTTGTTGATGGTGTAGAGATTTTTATATTTGGGGTCGAAAAAGATATTCCAGCTGTCGGGCGCAGTCTTGACCTTTTCAGTGTTGTAGCCCAGCCCGTAAGGACCGCAGTTGTAGGGCACGCCGTAGCGCTGGCCCGCGAAAATCAGGGCCTGGTCCTGTTTGAAGAAAGGCAGGATGTGCTGGAAGTTGGGAATATTGCTCAAATCTGGAGTCTGGAGCAGGAAGGCGCCTTTTTTGAAACAGTAGAACCTGGGATTCTTGGCCAGGTCCTGGGGCGGTGAAATAAGATCGGCGGTCCCTTTTTTGGCGGCTTCGTAAAACTCGTCCTGGTCGACCGGGTTATGAATCTTGACCTTGAGATCAAGGCCGTATTTCTTTTTCACCAGGGCCTGGAAATCCTTGACGTAGGGCTTGGCGTATCCTCCCCAGCAGGTAATCTTAAGCACGGTTTCGGCGGCCGCCGCCGGACCGGCCGCAAACGATATCGCCAGCAGCAGGATAGCCAGCACCCGGCCGACAGTTGTTAATCTTTTCTTCATTTTAACCTCCGTGTGATTGCTTACAGCGTGATTGTCTAGAAGGAATAGCTTAAGGATATTCCACCGTAAAGGTTGTCGGTTTCATCGCAGCAGTCGTAGTCTTTAACGATGTCGCGGTTGTCGGAATCAAGCAGCGAAGTGAACATCAGGGTCGGGGTGATGACCAGTTTGTCGGTAATCTTGTACGGGGTATTGATGCCGCAGTTGAAATCAATCATGGCGCTGTCGTCGTTGCCGAACATGTATTTGTTGTAATCACTGTCGCCCCAGCCCACGCTGCTCGAAAGCTCGATGGAGAACTTCGGGTTGACGGTAAAGCTGTGACTGATGCCGAAATTGATATACCAGCCGTCGATCTCGTCGAAATCGTAGTAGACCGTAAGGGACGGCTGCAGAATGGTATCGTAGGCTATGTTGACATAGACTTCGTGGGTGTCGTCAGCATGGTCCCAGTTGGGGTAGAGGTAAAAGATGATGCCGGTGCCGACGGTCAGTTTGTCGAAAGTGTGGGTATAGTCCAGGGTGAAGTCGACCTCGGTGAACTGCCAGGCCCGGGAATCGCAGTCATCGGTATAGACGCATTCATCCTTGCCGAAATCGGTCAGGTCCATCTGCCCCCAGACATTGAAGGAAAATCCCTTGTGGCCGACCGTCATGGTGGGTTGGAGGGAAAGTTCCTCGTTCAGGACCATTCCCCGCCAGATATACTGGCTGATCAGCAGGACATCGGCGTCGACACTGGTATCGGGATCGGCCGCCCGGACCGGGTGATAAGCCAGCAGGATAAAAACTGCAGCCAAACAGGTTGCCAAAACCAATTTGAAGCTCCGCATTGTAAAACCTCCTTTGTTTTTTCTCATTCAGGGTTGTTGATTTTGACCACCCGGATACAGGATGGGGAAGTATGACTGGGCGGGTGCGAACTGACACTATTTCTTAGCAAATTACCATAATAAACCCTTCGGCGCAACTCAAAACCATATTTTATCTTCATCCCGGTTCCGGCCGGGATTGCCGGGTGACTGACCGCTGGCGGTTGACCGGCCCTTGTTTGTCTGCTATAATCTGTGGTATTGGCTCAAAATCAAGATCTTCACCGGGGAAATCCCTCGTCGGTAAACATTTCAGGAGAGGTTGTCATGCTCGGAGACTATTTGTAGTTTGATGCGTTCCGGTTGATTGTAAACGATGTTGATGGCGGCATTTTTAAATTAATGTTTTACTTAATCGATGACGCCTGACCAGGAAAAAAACAGGGGAGCGGAGAACAACCACCGACCAGCCAGGAGGTAACAATGAGGTTGAAGAAACAGGGATTGATAAAAAGGGTCGGGATTCTGGCCCTGGGCATGCTGGCGGTTCTGCTGCTGGCCACTATTTCCGGAGCGGTTACGATTGACAAGGTCGAAACCGGCGAGGATGTGTTTTCCTATATCCAGAGAGTCAAAGGCAAGTTCGACCATACCCTTTACTGCCAGGTGATGGGCGCGGCCAATGCCTACAAGGAAGGGGACGAGACCCTGGGGGTGGCGGCCGACAATGAAACCACCCGGGTCTATGCCCGGATGCTGCTGGCCAACACCAGGGTCAAGGATGTCCACGAGCACCCGCTGTTCGTCGACGGACTGCAGAAACTGGTCTGGAAGTCGATTGACCAGGCCCAGTACAACAAGGTCAAGGACATGACCCTGGGTGAACTCAAGGATTATATCCTGACCCGCAACGAGGCCGACATCAAGGGCATCATGGAAGGGCTCGACAGCGATGTCATCGCCTGCATGCCGAAACTGATGAGCAACGCCGAACTGATCGCCGTCGGCCAGAAGGTCTTCAACCCGCTGCCGCACAGTAAACTCGGTGCCAAGGGCTATCTTGCCGCCCGGGTCCAGCCCAATTCGCCGACCGACAACGTCGACGATATCCAGTGGCAGGTCTTCGACGCCTTCTCATTCGCCGTCGGCGATTTGATTGTCGGCACCAACCCGGTCGACAGCAGCGTCGACAGCGTCGCCGCGGTTGAAAACTGCCTTTCCGAAATCCTGAAAACCTTCAAGATTGACGGCTACATGCCCTGGTGCGTGCTCGCTCACATCGACGTCCAGGCCGAAGTGGAGAAGAAATATCCCGGCTCGACCGCGATCTTTTTCCAGAGCCTGGCCGGCTGCGACCAGGCCAACCAGACCTTCGGCCTGACCAACCAGAAACTGCTCGATTACGCCAAGTCCCGCAAGGGGCAGCATTACGGCCTCTATTTCGAGACCGGCCAGGGAGCCGATTTTACCAACGGGGCCGGCAACGGTTTTGACATGGTGGTCCATGAATCACGCAAATACGGCCTGGCCCGGGTTCTGAAGTACGAATTGGCCAAGGTCCAGCCCGATGGCGCCTGGATTCATCTCAACGACGTCGCCGGTTTCATCGGCCCCGAGGTTTTCACCTCCCGCGAACAGTTGGTCCGCTGCTGTCTCGAAGATATCGTCATGGGCAAACTCCACGGCCTCTGCCATGGTCTCGACATCTGTTCGACCCTGCACATGACCGTCTCGCTCGACGATCTCGAATGGTGCCAGGACCAGATCGCCCCGGCCAACCCCGGCTACCTGATGGCCCTGCCGACCCGCAACGACCCGATGCTGAGCTATTTGACCACGAGTTTCCAGGACCATGTCCGCCTGCGGGAAAAATTCGGCTTCAAGGTCAATGACGTGATGTGGGCGTTCTTCAAGAAGATCAAGATCATCGATCAGAACGGCAAGTTCACCGAGCATGCCGGCGACCCCATCTGGGTCTACTACCAGTATTGCCAGGCCCGGGGCGACAAGCGTTCCAAGGATGAAATCTACGCCGAAGGGCATAAGAAGATCAAGGAAGTCGTCGGTCGCGGCGTCGATCTTGCCATCGGCCACGGCAAGAAGGTTTCCGACATCGAACCCGAACTCGACAAAACCATCCACGCCCTCTACGACGACGCCAAGGTTTCTCTCTGGTCCGAATACACCCCGGAATTCATCAAGACCATCCCTGACGCCCTGGTCGTCAAGACCCAGGCCAAGGATCGCGAAGATTACATCGCCCATCCGGCCAGCGGTGAAAAACTCAGTCAATCGGCGGTTGCCACCCTGGAAAAACTGCGTGATTCCTGGAAGGGCAAAACCCCCGACGTTCAGGTCGTCATCTCCGACGGTCTCAACGCCAAGGCAACCATGGACAAAGGGCACCTGATGCCTTACCTGAAGGCTCTGAAGAAGGATCTCAAAGCCGCCGGCATGAGCTTGTCGACGAAAAACATCGTCATGATCAACGGCCGGGTACGAGCCGGCTACGAAATCGGCAACGTGCTTTTTGCCAAGGCCCAGGCCGACCGGCCGGAAACCATCGTCCACGTTATCGGCGAGCGTCCCGGCAGCGGCCATCACAATTTCTCGGTCTATATCGCCTCCCCGAAAGCCAAGGTCTGGCAGGCGAAAAAGGTCGACCACGACATCGTCCGCGTGATTTCCGGGATTTCCAACACTTCACTCGACCCGGCCAAGGCCGCGGATGAAACCGTACGCCTGATCAAAAAGATCAACGCCAGGAAGTAACTCTACCCATCAACCGGCGGCCGGCAAGCCTTTCCTGGCAGCCTGCCGGCCGCCGGCCAACTTGTTATGTCAGACTCCAGGCCCGGGCCACGGCCATTTCTTCCCTATGCCGCCATACGACAAGAATCCAGTCGCCGAGCACCAGGTTCCCAATCTGGCCGGGAAGCTCAGACTCTATTGCCAGGCCCTGGTCTCGGTTTCCCTCTATCGCTACGGAGAAGTCGGCAACCTGATCTACACGATCGGCATGAACACCCTGGAGGGCGTGGTGCTCTACACCATGTTCTCGATGGCCCAGAACGAGATGAAGGTGGCGGCGGTGCTTGGGGTCGCGGTTAAATACGCCTATCCCGGCATCACCGTGATCAGCAGCAATTTCACCTCCGGCTTTATCGACAAGATCGAATCGTCGGGCTCACGCCGGGCCCAGATCAGCGGCCTCATCCGGGCCCAGCTCGGGGTCGGGGCCGGCCAGGCCCTGGGCGGCATCCTGCTTTTCCTCTGCTTTCCGCCGGTCTTCAAGTATCTTTTTTTCGCCTCCCCCTGGCACAACCAGATCCTGGTCGCCCTTTACCTCCTGCATCATATCTGCGACGGCTCGGCCCAGATCCTTGAAGGCCGCAGCTGGTTCAAGATAATCGAAATCTCCCTGCGCCGGGGTCGCCTGGAAGAGCTCAAGAAACATTTCTGGGTGATCTACGCTCTTTCCCAGAATGTCCAGCTGGTGCTCGGCCAGATTTTCCTCTGGGGCTCGCTGAGCCTTACCTCTTTCAGCCACGAACGCCTGACTTCGCCCCTGATCATGTTCACCGCCGTCGGCGGTCTGCTGCTGGTGACCGGGGCCAAGTTCATCCTGCCGGCCGCCTGGTATCTCAACTACCGCAACCTGCGCCGCCAGCCTTATTGAATAAAAACCGCCTGGTGAGGACGACAATGACGGCCCGGAAAAATGCCGGATCGGACTCGGCCCCGGCGCTGACGCCGATGCTGAAAATCGACCGTTTGAGCTATCTCCGCGATGGTCGGCCGATTCTCGACGAGCTTTCCCTGACCTACGCCCCGGGCCGGCTCCACGGCCTGATCGGGCCCAATGGTTCCGGCAAGACCACATTGTTGAAAAATATCTGCCGGATCTACCGGCCGACCTCAGGCCGGATCTTCATCGCCGGCCGGGACTGCGCGATTCTCGGCCGGCGGCAGCTCAGCACGATGGTGACGCTGGTGCCCCAGAACCCGGCGGTCGGTTTCCCCATCCTGGTCCGGGATCTGGTGACCATGGGCCGCTACCCCCATCTTAAGCGTTTCCAGCCCCTGGGTGAAGAAGACCGGCGGATCGTAAACCAGGCACTCGCGGCCACCAATACACTGTCCCTGAAGGAGCGGCCGGTAACCGAGCTTTCCGGCGGTGAGGCCCAGCTCGTGATGATCGCCCGCTCGCTGGCCACCGGGGCCGACCTGATTCTGCTCGACGAGCCCACCGCCAGCCTTGACATCGGCAACTCGCTGACCGTCATGGAGATGCTGGTCAAGCTGAAAAACGAGGGCAAAACCATTTTCACGGCCCTCCACGACCTCAACCAGGCCCGCTGCTACTGCGATACGATCACGATCATAAAATCCGGGCGCCTCCATTTCCAGGGGGAGGCGGAGGCCGCCTTCAGCCCGGAAAAGATGCGCGAGGTCTTCAATGTCGACTGCCGGCCCGGCGGCCGGCAGCTGGAGTTCACCCTGGCCGACCGGGGAAATTGAAAGAGAAGAAGTCCACTTTATGCTTTGCCGGGTATGAAGCCTGCCTGGCAACAACTCTTTTCTGCAATAACTCTCTTCAAGGATTAACCAATGGCTGGAAAACGGGCGATAACCGTGGTAAAGATCATCATCCCGGGACTGCTGCTGTTTTTTTGCCTGTCCGCCGGAATCTCTTTCGCCTGGCAACTTCCTCCGACCCCGCTGCCGATGGAAGCTCTCAGGCAGAAGCTGCTCGAGGCCCGGGGCGCCCCGAGAGACAGCGGGCGCTGGCCCCGGACCATCACCTTCACCAGCCACCGGTTCGACTACCGGAGCAAATCCTTTGTCAGCCGGACCCGGACCCTGACCCTGGAGCGCCGGCCGCAGCGCATCATCGCCCACGCCGTCGGCATCAGCGAGATCCTGTGGGCCATCTGTCCCCGGCAAAACCTGGTATTGTTCAACCAGGTGGCCGCCGACCCCCGTTTTTCGATGATCGCCGGGGAGGTCGAAAAAAGCGGCCGGGTTTTTAACAGCCGCCAGACCGAACTGGTCATCGCAGCCCGGCCCGACCTGGTCCTGACCGTGACTTTCTCGGACGCCTCCTTCAAAGAGCGTCTGCGCCGGGCCGGCATCCGGGTGGTCGATTTCGGGGCTCCCGATTCACTTGCCGCGGTGCTCGAGGAGATCGCCGTCCTTGGCCGGATTATCGGCGAGGAGGGCAATGCCGAGGCCCTGCTCACCGAAATTCGCCAGCAGAGGGCAAAACTCAAGGCGGCAATTCCTGATACAGGCCCGCCGCCCCGGCTCCTGTTTTACGACCACGGCGGCTATATCCCGGGGACAAGCTCCAATTTCAACTCCCTCTGCCGGCTCATCGGGGCGGTCAACCTCGGGGCCCAACACGGGATCAAATCCTGGCGGCAGATCGACAACGAAACCCTGCTCAAGTGGGACCCGGAAATCATTCTCGTCACGGTGGAAAGCGGCCTGAAAAAAACCCTGGCCGCCGACCCGCTGCTCGCCCATGCCCGGGCGGTCAGGGAAAAGCGAGTGCTGGAAATTCCCGGCGTCTACCTCCAGGCCAATTCCCAGTTCATTCTCCTGAGCGCCAACCTGCTGGCTGGCATTGTCTACCGGGGGCGGTATTGAAGCAAAAAACCCTGTATGTCACCGCCGGCCTGGTCGGGCTTATCCTGGTCGGGGCAATGATCTCCCTGACCCACGGGGCGTTCCAGATTCCCGCCGGCCGGGTGCTGGAGATCCTGCTCTACAAATGCGGGCTCGGGGCCGGCGGCAAGCCCGGCCCGGTGGAGGTCGCGATCGTTATCGACGGCCGCCTGCCCCGGGTGCTGACCGCCATCCTGGTCGGTTTCGCGCTGGCCCTGGCCGGAACCGTGATGCAGGGAATCTTCCGCAACCCGATGGCTGGCCCCGGGGTCGTGGGCATCAGTTCCGGGGCCGCGCTCGGAGCCGTGGTTGCGATCTATCTCGGGCTGGTTACGGTCTTTCCGGCGGCCCTGCCGCTGTTTGCGATCATCGGCGCCCTGCTGACCCTGGTCACGGTTTTTACGATCGCCACCAGCGGCGGCCGGACCTCGGTCGCCACCCTGCTGCTGGCCGGCATCGCCTTGAACCTGATCCTCGGGGCCGTGACCTCTTTCGTCATTACCCTGAGCACCCGGGAGTTCGATGTCGCCCGGGTGATCGTCACCTGGCTGATGGGAGACCTGAACAACCGTACCTGGATGCATGTCGGCATCGCCGCCGCCACCCTGGCGGTGGCCGTCCTTCTGGTTGCCGCCTACATCAGGGAGTTGAACATCCTGATGCTGGGCGAGGAGAGCGCCGCCAGTCTCGGGGTCGAAATCGGCCGCAGCCGCAACCTTCTGCTGCTGGCCGCCGCCCTGGCCACCGGCGGCGCCATCGCCGTTTCCGGCAGCATCGGCTTTGTCGGGCTCGTCGCCCCCCACATGGTCCGGGCCGTCGTCGGCCCCGACAACCGCAGGCTCTTTCCCGTCGCCGGCCTGCTCGGAGCCCTTTTTCTCGTCTATGCCGATATCTTCGTCCGGCTGGTGATCACCGTCGATCTCAAGATCGGCATCCTGACCTCGCTGCTCGGCGGCCCCTTCTTCATCTACCAGATCATCCGCTACCGCAAGCGTTTCGAATATATGTGATTTAACAATAAATAGATTTTAACCATAATATTTTACATAGTTATATGACATATTTAATGCAATGGATAATACAATGAACACTCCCGGTCCGGACCTTTTGCAGGAACTTAAAAAAATCATGGCGACCGTCGTGGTCGGCCATGACAGGCTGCTTGACACCATGATCACAACCCTCCTGGCCCGCGGCCATATCCTGGTCGAAGGGGTGCCGGGAGTGGCCAAGTCGCTGGTCGCAGAAACCTTCGCCAAGGTCTGCGGCGGCGATTTCAACCGCTTTCAGTTCACCCCGGACAAGATGCCGGGCGACATTCTCGGGAGCATGATTTTCAAAACCAGTAACGAGAGCTTCAGCTACCGCAAGGGACCGATTTTCTGCAACTTTTTCCTGGCCGACGAGATTAACCGGGCCTCGCCGAAGGTCCAGTCAGCCCTGCTCCAGGCCATGCAGGAAGGGGAGGTGAGTATCGAAGAGAAAGAGTTCCCCCTGCCTGAACCGTTCATGGTCATGGCCACCCAGAACCCGATTGAACAGGTCGGCACCTACCCCCTGGCCGAAGCCCAGGTCGACCGCTTCATGGTCAAGTTTCAGGTTGAATACCTTGACGATGAAAAGGAGTTCGAACTGATCAAGCGCAAACACACCGATTTCGACCAGCGCACGGCCCGGCTGGCCCCGCTGCTCAGCCCGGAGATCATAGTCAAGTTTCAGGCCGCGGCTCACAGCCGGATTTCGGTCTCCGACACGGTTTTAAGGTACATCCTCAAGCTTTGCTTAAACAGCCGTCCGCGACCGGAAAAGGCCGACGGCTACCGGCCGGAAATCCATGACTACCTGAGACTGGGCGCCTCCCCCCGGGCCGCGGAGTCACTGCTTGCCATGGCCAAGGCCCGGGCTTTTTACCAGGGCCGCGGCGAAGTCGATTTCAGCGACGTGGAAGAACTCCTGCCCCTGGTCATGAGCCATCGCCTGCTTCTCAATCATCGCGCCCTGGCCGAGGAAACCACCCCGGGACAGCTGGTGGAAAGGATCATGGAGGCCACCCCGGCCTATTGATCCCCGTAACTATTCAGCTATATTCTATCTTCCTTCTTTCAGGAGGGGGCGGGGGTGGTTTTCTGAGCGGTTTCGGAAAGATTTCGTTGTTTTTCCCAGCGAGTGGGAGCCCATAAGCATTGCAACTGTCTGAGCGTAAGCGAGTTTTGCAATGCGGGCGAAGCGAGCGCGAGGAAAAACAGAAATCTTAACGCTTAGCGAAGAAAAGCC
>WFRT01000343.1 GCA_015486445.1 Pseudomonadota bacterium
GCCGACGGCCTTGGTTTCGGAGCCAATACCCGGGCCGCCCTGATTACCCGGGGGCTTTCGGAAATGACCCGGCTGGGAGTGGCGGCCGGGGCCGAGGCCCGGACCTTTGCCGGCCTGGCCGGCATGGGAGATCTGGTTTTAACCTGTACCGGCGATCTTTCCCGCAACCGGACCGTGGGCCTGGAGCTGGGCCGGGGGCGGAGCCTTAAGGATATCCTGGCCGGCATGACGATGGTCGCCGAAGGCGTCAAGACCACGGTTTCCACCTATCAGCTGGCGGCCCGGCTCAAGGTCGAGGCGCCGATTACCGAGCAGGTTTACAAGATCCTGGAAGAAGGCAAGGACCCGCGTCAGGCGGTAACCGACCTTCTCAGGAGAAGTCTGAAAGCGGAGGATGGGTGAGGTTATGTTGAAGATCGCGGTAACCGGGGCTTCCGGTCGTATGGGGAAGGCGTTCCAGGAATATCTTTCAAGCCGGGACGAGGTTCGGGCCCTGCCGGTTTCCCTGCCGCACGGCCGGGCCCGGCGCAAATCGATAGAAGATGAGCTGGCCTCCCAGCTTGACGAGGTTCGGCGCAAATACGGTATCGACGTGATCGTCGATTTCAGCACCCCCGAGGAGTCCCTGGCCGTGGCCGTCTGGGCTGCCCGCAACCGGGTTCCGATAGTTATCGGGACCACCGGCTTTACGCTTACCGAGATCAACTGGCTCGGTGAACTGCTCCATGAACTGCCGGTGCTGCTGAGCCCCAACCTGAGCATGATGATGAATCTGGCCCTGCGGATGACGGCCAACGCGACGGCGGTGTTGCCCCATGACACGGTCGATGTCGAGATTCTCGAGAAACATCATCGCCAGAAGCGCAACGCGCCGAGCAGCACGGCCTTGAACCTGGCCCAGGTGGTGGCGGAAAAGCGGGGCTGGTCGCTGTCCGAAGCCCTGCGTCACCAGTCCCGCTGGGGACTGATCGGTCCGCGTTCGAACAAGGAGATCGCCATCTCCAGTCTGCGGGCTGGAACCTTGAACAGCGAGCACACGATAATTTTCGCGACCAGCGGCGAAAGCCTGGAAATCACCCACCGCTCCCAGACCCTGGAGCCGTTCGCCCGGGGCGCCCTGCAGGCGGCGGAGTGGATCATTCGCCAGCCCCCGGGGGTCTACGACATGCTCGACATGCTGGGGCTTAACGACGTTCTTTACTGATTGTCGGCCAGGATGAAACGGCTGAGGGCTGCGGCCAGCGGCGAAAGCTTGCGGCGCCGGTCGCAGACCAGGTGGAAGCGGCGGTGAATCGGCGGCCCGGGCAGGGCGAGCCGGGTCAGCCTGCCGGCCGCCAGATCCTCGGCCACCGCGAGATCGGAGATAATCGCGGCCCCCAAGTTGCCTTTCAAGGCCTGCCGGATGGCTTCGACACTGCCCATCTCGGCAACCTGGTTGAGTTCATGCGCTCCCCTGATGCCGAGTTCGAGCAGCGCGGACAAGGTCACCCGGCGCGTGGCCGAACCCTTTTCCCGGAGGATCAGGGGAAGTTTTTTCAACTCCTCCACCGTTGTCCGCGGGGCCCGGGCGGCCGCGATGGCCGGACCGGCCACCAGGATCAGTTCATCCCCGTGGCTGGGTTGGGAAATGAACTCGCCGGCCGGGGCCGGAGTGCCGACCAGGCCGAGTTCGAGGCTGCCGTCCGCGATCTGGGAGAGAATTTCCTCGCTGTCTCCGATTTTCAAGGTGATCCGCACCTTTTCCCGGCCGCGGGAAAACTGCCCGATAAGGCCCGGCAGGAGGTATTGTCCCGGGGTGTTGCTGCCGCCGATCTCGAGGCTTCCGGCCTCGGCCCCGGCATGGAGCCGGAGTTCTTTCTCGGCCCGCTGCTGGAGATTGTAGATCCGCCGGGCGTAGGGCAGAAAAAGTTTTCCCGCCGGGGTCAGGCGAATCTGCCGGCCGCCCCGTTCCAGGAGTTCCACCCCGAGGTATCTTTCCAGGGTTTTCAGGTGGCTGCTGACCGTGGGCTGGGTAAGGTGGATCTTTTCCGCGGCCTGGCTGAAGTTGAGCAACTCGCTGACGGCCAGGAAAACCTGGATCTGGCGCATCTCGATCATCGGGAAAAAGCCTCTTATAAAGGATGGAAGACTGGCAACCTGACCTCTCACCCATAAAGTAAAAATGGCTCTTCGTCAACCGAACCGGGGCGGAAAATTATTTAAGGGCCAAACCGGCGGTTTTTTGTCAACCGGGTTTGACCGCCGGAAATTTTCGGCGGTCGGACTTATTCAGGAGAACTGGCGTGACAATAATACAGAAAGAGGTTCTGGCCGCGATCGCGGCGGGAACCGGTTGCGGCCTTATCATTCTCAACAAGGATGATAAAATCGAATACTGGAGTCCGCAGATGGAGGATGTTACCCGGCTGCCGGCTGCTAAGGTGCTGGGCCAGGCCTGGGACAGCCTGCTGCTGCCCGCCGGGGTCAGCGCCGCGGATGAAGAACCGGAACTGGTGGCCGCCGACCAGGCCCTGCCGGGGATCATTTTCTACCCGGTTACCGGCAGCCGGAAGTCAGTTTACCGCCGCATCGGGATTCTGCGTCTGACCGCGGGCCCGGCCTTGGCCGAGATGGAGACGCTGGCCCTGTTCGTGGCCAAAACCGCCTCCGGGATTCCCAACCGGGAAGCGCTTTCCGAGTTGGTCCTGCATCAACTGGCCTACTGGGAGCGCTATCGGGTCTCATTTTCGCTGCTGTTGCTGAAAATTGTCAACCACGGTTCATTTGTCGACGATTTGGGAGCAGAGGACTGGGAGTTGACCAACCGTTCGGTTTTCGATCAGCTCTGCGCCTACATGCGGATGACCGACAAGATCGGGTTGTACGACGAGGCCACGTTCTGGGTGGTGCTGACCAACTCGACCCCCGAGGGCAGCCAGGTGGTGGCCGACAAGATCAAACGCCTGATTTCGGCCATGCAGGTTGGTAAGCTGGGGTATTCCCCCGAAGTCGTGGTCGGCGGGGTCGCAGCCCGGGCCGGGGAAAAGGTGGACGAGATGCTGAAGCGGGCTGAACAGGAGGTCGAAAAAGCCGCCCGGCAGGCCTCCGGACTCTCCTTTACCTCTTGATGAGATGCTGTTGATTACCGCCGCCGTCATGGCGGAACTTGAACCGCTGGTCAGAGAGTATGACTTCGAGGCTTTCCGGGGGCCGGGCTTTTATCACCACCGGCGCCGGCCGGTCCTGGTGGCCGCCGTCGGTATCGGCCTGGTCGATTTCAGCGCCGGGCTCGCCCTGCTGCTCAAGGAACACGGGGTCAGCCGGGCGCTTCTGACCGGCAGCTGCGGGGTTTACCCCGGGGCCCGGCAACGCTGGCCGCTCGGCACCCTCGCCCGGCCCGCCCGGGTTACTCTCGGCGACCCGGCGGCCGCCACCGGCCAGGCCTACTTTCCCGCCCCCATGGATTGTCGCTGCGACCTCGATAAGGGGGAGCTTTTCCCGTTTGACGCGGAGGCCGAGGGAGACTGCCTGACCCTGGCCGCGATCACCTCCAGTAATGCCGCGGCCCGGCGGCTGGAAAAATTCTACCGGGCCGACTTCGAGCAGATGGAGGCCTTTGCCTTCGCCCGCCTCTGCCGCCGGCTGGAAATCCCGGCCGCGGCCCTGTTCGCCGTGGTTAACGAGGTCGGGGAGCAATCCCATTCCCAGTGGCTCGCCCGCTCCCGGGCCGGGGCGGAAAAATGCGCCGAGGTGCTGGGCGAAAAACTGGACCTCGGTTGATTCGGGCCGGCGGGCAGCTTGCCGGGATTGATTTTACTTGTCTAAGCCCCTCTTTTATGTTATCACGGGCATCCTTGAAAACCCGGGCAATTAGCTCAGCTGGATAGAGCGTTGGCCTCCGGAGCCAAAGGCCACAGGTTCGAATCCTGTATTGCCCGCCATGAAAGATTAAAGGGTTAGCCGATATCACATCGGCTAACCCTTTTTTTGTGGGTTTTTCCAAAATGAGGCAGCAGCCCCCATGGGTTTCTCAGCTTGCCGGTTTTTCCTCGAGCAGGTTTTTGACGATTTCGCCGTCGATGACCTCTCGCTCCTCCAGGGTGGCGGCCAGACGGTCGAGGATGGGGCGCTTTTCGGTGAGGATCGCGGTCGCCCGGCGGTATTCGTTTTCGACGATTTCCCGGACCTCGTCGTCGATCATCCGGGCGGTTTCCTCGCTGAAATTGCGTTCGACCTGGTCCTGGCCGGGCAGGAACTGGAGTTCGTGGTGCTTGCCGTAGGTCAGGGGGCCGAGCTTTTTGCTCATGCCCAGGCGGGTGACCATCGAGCGGGCGATTTCCGAGGCCCGTTCGAGGTCGTTGGAGGCTCCGCTCGAGACATCGCCGTAGACGATTTCCTCGGCCACCCGGCCGCCCAGGAGGATGGCGACCTGGTCTTTGAGCTCGGCTTCGGTGGAAAGGAATTTCTCCTCGACCGGGAGCTGCAGGGTGTAGCCCAGGGCCGCGACCCCGCGGGGGATGATCGAAACCTTGTGGACCGGTTCGCCGGTGGGAACGATCTCGGCCACCAGGGCGTGACCCGATTCGTGGAAGGCGACCCGCTTTTTCTCACCCGGGTTGAGGGCCCGGTGCTTTTTCTCGGGCCCGGCGATGACCCGGTCGATGGCGGCCTCGAAATCGGCCATCGTGACCTCCTTGCCCTTGCGCCTGAGGGCCTGGATGGCGGCTTCGTTGCAGATGTTTTCCAGGTCGGCCCCGACAAAACCCGGGGTCCGCTGGGCCACAACCTTGAGGTCGATGTCGTCGGCCAGGGTGAGCCGTTTGGCGTGGAGCTTGAGAATCGCTTCCCGGTCGGTCAGGTCGGGCTTGTCGACCAGGACCTGGCGGTCGAAGCGGCCGGCCCGCATCAGGGCCTTGTCGAGGATCTCAGGCCGGTTGGTGGCGGCCATGACAATGACCCCGGAAGAGGTGTCGAAGCCGTCCATCTCGGTCAGGATCTGGTTTAAGGTCTGCTCCCTTTCGTCGTGGCCGCCCATCAGCGGCCCGGCCCCGCGGGCCCGGCCGATGGCGTCGAGTTCGTCGATGAAGATGATGCAGGGGGCGTGCTGGCGGGCCTGTTCGAAAAGTTCGCGCACCCGGGCCGCGCCGACCCCGACGAACATCTCGATGAACTCCGAGCCGCTGATCGGAAAGAAGGGCACGCCGGCCTCGCCGGCCACGGCCCGGGCCAGCAGGGTCTTGCCGGTGCCCGGGGGGCCGACCATCAGGATGCCCTTGGGAATCCGGCCGCCGAGTTTCTTGATTTCATCGGGATTCTTGAGAAAGTCGATGCACTCCTTGAGTTCCTGCTTGGCCGCCTCGGCCCCGGCCACGTCGTCGAAGGTGACCTTGGGCAGGGTGTCGGGATGGATGTGGATCTTGTTGCCGATGTTGAGCACCCCCTTGCCGAGGCCGCCCATCCGCTTGGCCATCCAGCTCCAGACGAGAAAGAGCAGGCCAAAGGGCAGGACCCAGTTGAAAATGAATTTTTCCAGCCAGTCGCTGTTGATCTGGACCGTGTACTTGACCCCGTTTTTCTCCAGCATCAGGGCGAGATCGTTGTTCCAGTTCAGGGGCACCGTGATGAAGCGCTTGGGTTTTCCCTGCTCATCGGTTTTTTTCAAAACCCCGGTAATCATCTTGTCGGTGACCACCGCCTGGCTGATTTCGTGGTTTTTGACCAGCGTGAGAAATTCGCTGTAGGGAATCTCCTCCTGCTTGACGACCATGTAGTTGTGGTAGATCTGGAGGGAGAAGAGGATGAAGATCAGGTAGAGCCAGAAATTGAAGCCGGGATTCTGCCAGAACTTCTCCCGGGTGGTGTTGTTGATTTCAATCTTCGGTTTTTTACTGTCCGAATTGATGGTAAAGTCGTTTTTGGCCATATTTCTCCTCCTGGTGATATAATCCCCGCAACCCGGCGGCGGCCGGGGCCGGTGAATTGCGGTTTACTTCGTGTAATCGTTGGTTTATATTGGATCCGGAAGCGACATTGTGAAACCGGGCCCGGCCGGCTTGCCGGTCGGCGCCCTGATCCTCAATATATAATACCACAGGGGGCTTGGGAATTGGATAAAAAATTGAAGCAGCTGGTTTACCTGGTACTTTCGCTGGCGACCCTGGTGGCCGGTTATGCCTATCTCCGCTATGCCTACCGGATTGCCGACCGGATGCCTTTCACCCAGGAAATCGTCCTCATCATCCTGGGGACCGTGGCCACCGTCTTCATCACCGCCCTGCTGCTCAACCAGCAGACCGCGGTCGAGATCGAAAAAGAGCAGAACATCAGGTTTCTGGAACTCAAGTCCCGAACCTATGACCGGCTGCTCGACCTGCTCGAACAGATGTCGCTGGTGGAAAACTTCGGCGAGGCCGAACTGACCAACCTGCAGTTCATTACCCATCGTCTGGCGATTGTCGCCTCGCCCGCGGTTTTGGATGAGTATCAGAATTTTCTCAAGGAGATCACTTCGCTTTCGGCCGACAACAGTTTCAGCGGCGACACGGAGCGCCTGTCCGCGGCCCTGGGGCGGCTGACCGTGGAGATTCGCCAGGATCTGGTCGGTAATATTTCCCGCGGCCGTTATACCGAACAGCAGATCAGGAAGATGATTACCAGCAATTCGTCCCGTTCTTCGGAGATGGCCCGTGACTGAATAAAGCCGCCCGGAGGTTGGGATCGAAGTACAGCAAGCCCGTTAAAAATTGCAGAAAAGGTCGGTTGGAACCGGCCTTTTTCAATTTTCAGGAGTTTGCCGGCCGGCTTTTGCGTTGGAAGCAAACTGGATGCGGTAGAGGTGGGCGTATTCGCCCCCCCGGGCCAGGAGCTCGGCGTGGGTGCCCAGTTCGATGATGCGGCCGTCGGCCAGGACCGCGATCCGGTCGGCGTGGGTGATGGTCGACAGACGGTGGGCGATCACCAGGGTGGTACGACTGCTCATCAGCCGGGTGATGGCTTCCTGGACTTCGCGTTCGGATTCGGTGTCGAGCGACGAGGTGGCCTCGTCGAGGATCAGGATCGGGGAGTTTTTGAGCAGGGCCCGGGCGATCGAGAGGCGTTGCTGCTGGCCGCCGGAGAGGCGGATGCCGTTTTCGCCGATGATCGTATCGTAGCCCTGGGGCAGGGCGCTGATGAATTCGTGGGCGTTGGCCGAGCGGGCCGCGGCGATCATTTCGGCCTCGCTGATGTCGGTGCGGCCGTAGCAAATGTTGCGGCGGATGGTGTCGTTGAAGAGGATGGTCTGCTGGGAGACGATGGCAATCTGGCGGCGCAGCGATTCCTGGGTTACCTGGCGAAGGTCGAAATCATCGATTGTAATTTTCCCCGACCGGGGATCGTAGAAGCGGGGCAGCAGGTTGACCAGGGTGCTCTTGCCGCTGCCGCTGCGGCCGACCAGGGCCACGGTTTCGCCCTTGTCGATGGTCAGCGAAACCCCTTGCAGGACCGGTTCATCCTTCTTATAGGAAAAGAAGACGTTTTCATACCGGATCCGGCGGCTGAAGGGCGGCAGGTCGACGGCCTCGGGGGCATCGGTGATCTCGGAACGGGTGTCGAGCAGCTGGAAGACCCGGGTGCCGGCGGCCAGAGCTTCCTGGACCTGGTTGTTGCTCCGGTTGAGACTGCGGATTGGCCCGTAGAGCATGAACAGGGCGGTCATGAAAGAGAAGAAGCTGCCCGGGGTGGTGTGGCCGCTGATCACCTGGCTGCCGCCGTACCAGATGACTGCCGCCGCGGCCAGCCCGCCGAAGGTCTCGGAAATCGGAGCCGTCAGGGCCTTGACCCGGAGCCGCTTGATCATCAGGTCGAAAAGTCTCTCGTTGATCCGGGTGAACTCCCGCCGGTTGTACTCCTCCATCGTGAAAGCCTTGATGATGCGGATGCCGCTGAAGGTCTCCTGGAGGAAGGAGGAGATTTCCGCCACCTGGGAGAGGCCCTTGCGGCTGAAGCGGCGCAGCCGGCGGCTGTACTTGATGATCGGCATAAAGAGCAGAGGCAGGATGATCAGCGAGATCAGCGCCAGTTTCCAGTCCCGGTAAAAAAGCACGCCGATCAGGCCCAGCGCCGTAATGACGTCTTTCAGGAGACCGGCGACGACACTTGAGACCGAGCGCCGGATCATCGCTATATCGTAGATGACGCGGGCCGTCAGGGTGCCGCTGGCATGTTCGGTGAAGAAGGAGAGCGGCAGGGTCTGCAGATGGAAGAAAACCTCTTCCCGGATATTGGTGACGATGCGGTTGCCGACGTAGCCGATGAAGTAGGCCTGCAGGTAGTTGGCGGCGCCCTTGACCAGGTAGAGGGTGACCAGGGCCAGGGGCAGGAGCTTGAGCATCATCTCGTTTTTCTGCAGGAAGATGTCGTCTAAAGCAGGCTTGACCAGGAAGGCGACGGCCGAAGTCAGCAGTGAATAGATCACCATGAAGACGAAAGAGAGCAGCAGCGGCAGCCACAGCGGCTTGATGTAGTTGAGCAGGCGGCGGTAGTTGTTCATCGTTCGGACAATGTTTTAAGGATGGCGTCGACCGCCCGCCCGGCCCCTCCGGGGCGGCCCAGGCGGCTTTTTATCCGGCGCAGTTCCCGGATGGTTGCGGCTCGGACCCGGGGATCGTCGAAACTGCGGCGCATGGCGGCGCTGACAACCTCCGGCCGGGCTTCGTGCTGGATCAGCTCGGGGACGATCTCTTTTCCCGCGATCAGGTTGACGAGGCTGATGAAAGGTACCGAAATCAGTCTCCGCCCCAGTTCGTAGGAGAGCTGGTTGACCTTGTAGATCACGATCATCGGGACCTCGGCGAGCGCGGTCTCCAGGGTTGCGGTGCCCGAGGCGACCAGGGCTGCGGAAACCTTTTCCAGGGTTCGGACCAGCGGTTCCTGGACAATCTCGACCTTACGGTCCAATCCGGCGGGTATGAAACCCGAAATGAATTCCGGGTCGACCGAGGGGGCGGCCGGAATGATGAAGCGGCAGCCGGGATGGCGGCGGAGATAGAGCCGGGCTGCGGTCAGCATCAGCGGCAGCAGACGCTTGATTTCTCCGCGGCGGCTGCCGGGAACCAGGGCCAGGGTGTTTTCCTTGGTCTTTTCGGGCCGGGGGGAAAAATCGGCGAAGGCATCGAGCAGGGGATGGCCGACGTATTCGGCTTCCACCCCCTGGCGGCGGTAGAACTCCTCCTCGAAGGGAAGAATGACGAGGATTTTTTTCACCAGCCGGTTGATCTGCCGGATCCGGCCGCGCCGCCAGGCCCAGACCTGGGGGCTGATGTAATAGACAATCGGGATTCCCAGGCGCCCGGCACAGGGGGCCACGAGATTGAGGTTGAAGTCGGGAAAGTCGATCAGGACCAGCAGGTCGGGCCGTTGGCGGCGCAGGTGCCGGCAGATGCTCTGGCGGCCTTTCCAGATTTCCGGCAGGCGGCCCAGGACTTCAAGAATGCCGACTACCGCGAGCCGTTCCGAGGCGAAAACCATTTCGACCCCGGCCTCCTGCATCAGCCGACCGCCGATTCCCGATATCCTGATTCCGGGTTCTTTCTGTCGCAGGGCCCTGACCAGGTTGGCGCCGTGAAAATCACCGGAATCCTCACCGGCGACGATGGCCAGGTGCAGGGGCGGTTTCATAGCCACTCGGATTGCTGTTGGCGGATGACCTCCTTGACGCGGATCGCCGAACGCAGGACCCTGAGCCCGTCTTCTCCACTGACTTCGGGAGCTTTGCGCTCGCGGACGGCGGCAATGAAATCTTCGATTTCAAGCCGCAGGCTGTCACCCTTGGGGAATTTTACTTCCCGGGCCGTGACCCGGGGCAGCGGGCTGCCGTCGGCCGGAGCTTTACGGTGGCAGATGGTGGCCGAGAAGTTACTGAAATCGAGCGAGAAATAGCCGTCGGGCTGAAATATCCGGATGCGTCTTTCCTGGTTCAGGGAGACCCGGCTGGCCGTCAGGTTGGCGACGGCGCCGCTGGCGAAATGGATGCGCACGTTGGCGATGTCGGTCTGCTGCGAGATGACCGGCACGCCGACGGCGTCGATACTGGTTATCGGGCTGTTGGTGATTTCGTGGACCAGGTCCAGGTCGTGGATCATGAGGTCCAGGATGACGTCGATGTCGAGGCTGCGGAAACTGAAGGGCGAGAGCCGGTGGACTTCGATGAAGCGGGGAGATTTCAGGTGTTTGCGGCTTTCCGTGAAGACCGGGTTGAAACGTTCGAGCAGGCCGACCTGGAGGATGCGGTTTCGCTCCCGGGCCAGCTCTACCAGGATTTCGGCTTCGTTGACGGTGGTCGTGATCGGTTTTTCGACCAATACGTCTAGGCCGCTTTCCAGGGCCTGGCGGGTGATGGCGAAGTGGCTGGTGGTCGGGGTCGCAATCGATACCGCCTGGCACTTTTGGAAAAGTTCGTCCAGCCCGCCGGCCACCGGCACTCCGAGTTCGTTGCCAACCTTTTGCGCCTGGCCGGGATCGATGTCATGAATCCCGACCAGTTCAACCCCGGCCGCCTGTTGGTATTTTTCAGCGTGGAAGCGGCCCAGGTGGCCGACGCCGACGACCCCGATCCGGATATCCTTCATCGTCGTTATTTTCTCCGGCATACGCCCCGCTTGGATTGTCTTATGAAGTCCAGCATGTGGCGGACCTCGGGGATCGGTTCGACCTCTTTTTCAACCCGTTCCAGGGCCTGGTTCAGGGGGCCCGGGGTCCGGAAGATGATGCGATAGGCCTGGTTCAGAATTCTCAGGGTCTCGGGGTTGAAGTTGTGTCTTTTCAGACCTTCCCGGTTGAGTCCGTAGAGTTTGGTGTGGTTGCCGTTGGCGAGAACGTAGGGAGGAATGTCCTGGGACACCCCGGAAGCCCCGCCGATGAAGGCGTAGGCCCCGATCCGGCAAAACTGGTGGACGGCGCTCAACCCTCCGATGATGGCGTGGTCTTCGACCTCGCTGTGGCCGCCGAAAGTCGCCCCGTTGGAAAGAATGATGTGATTGCCGAACTGGCAGTCATGGGCGATGTGGGAGTAGGCCATGATGAAATTGTAGGAGCCGATCCGGGTGACGCCGCCGCCGCCCTCGGTCCCCCGGCTGATGGTGGCGTACTCCCGGACCACGGTCTGGTCGCCGATGACCAGTTCCGAGGTGCCCTCGCGATGCTTGAGGTCCTGGGGGTCGGTGCCGACCAAGGCGTAAGGGTAGATCCGGCAGCCGGAACCGATCTCGGTTTTCCCCTTGACCGTGGCGTGGTGCTCGATGATGCTGCCCGGGCCGATCGAGACCTCGCCTTCGATGACGGCGTAAGGGCCGATGACAACCTCGTCGGCAATCACGGCCTCATCGGAGATGACCGCGGCTGGGTGAATCTTTGCCATAATCAGGATAAGCCTTCAGGTCTGTTCACGGGTTGACACTGGCCATCATTTCGGCTTCGCAGACCAGGGTGCCGTCGACCTCGGACCGGCCGTGGAATTTCCAGATGTTGCGGCGCTGGGTAACCAGGTCGACCCGCATGATCAGGGTGTCGCCCGGCCGCACCGGCTTGCGGAAGCGGGCCTTGTCGACGCTCATGAAGAAAATTTTCAGGTCCGGATTCTCGGAAATCTTGCAGCCCATGGTTTCGAGGGCGAAAATTCCTCCGGTCTGGGCCATGGCCTCGATGATCATAACCCCGGGCATCACCGGAAAGGTGGGAAAGTGGCCGCCGAAAAAAGGTTCGTTGATGGTCACGTTCTTGACCCCGGTGATGCCTTTTTTGGGGGTCATGTCGATAATCTTGTCGACCAGGAGAAAAGGATAGCGATGCGGCATTATCCGCATGATCTGGTCAATGTCCAAAAGCGGTGCTGACATGCCGTAATCCTATTTTTTCTTGTGGTTCTTCGCGGCCCATTTGTCATAGGCCTTGATCAACTCGTCGCTGACATCGTAGGCGCGGTCGGCATAGATGATGCCGCTGCGTTTTTCAAGCAGGAGCTGGAAATGATTGGCCTTGCCGAACTCTTCGGTCACGACCTCCAGTTCCTTGAGCATCTTTTTCAGGAACTCGCCCTGCAGGGCTTTCATCTCCTTTTCGGAATCGGAGACGAAGATTTTGAAATCACGCACTTTTTTCTGGTATTCGTTCTCTTTTTCCTGGCGTTTTTCCGGGCTCAGCATCATGCCCTGGCTCTCGAGCTCTTCCTTCATCTTGGCGATCTCCGACTGGCGCTTCTGGAGTTCGCCCCGCAGTTTGTCCTGCCTGGCCTTCATTTTCTGCTTGGCGATCCCACCCTGCTTGGAGAGGGCCATGACCTTCTGCAGGTCGATGTAGCCGAATTTGAAATTGCTGCCGGCCGCCAGG
The DNA here is from genome assembly GCA_015486445.1 of Pseudomonadota bacterium. GTDB lineage: Bacteria > Desulfobacterota > Anaeroferrophillalia > Anaeroferrophillales > Tharpellaceae > JAADEO01. The sequence goes on from WFRT01000343.1 coordinate 12,343, forward strand.
GAGAGGCTGAAGCTGAAAAACAGCAAACCGGTAATCACCATCATGATCGTTATAAACTTCTTCATTGTGCTGGCTCCTTGCGTTTCAAAGGTATCGATATTGAAAGAAATTTGCGCTTAAACTCGATATATATCGTCCGGGGTTCCGGTCACTGCGGCTAGAAGAAACTGCCGATGGAAAAATCCCAGACGTTGCTTTTCTCGTCGTCCTCGGGCGACAGGTTGAAACCCCACTCGACCCGCAGTGGACCCATCGGCGATTTCCAGCGGATGCCGAAGCCGACGCTCTGGCGCAGGTCGAGGTCAAAGCTTTCATCATCATCGTAGGCCTTGCCGGCATCGTAGAAGACAACCCCCCGCAGGCCCATGTTTTTGATCAGCGGAAAGATCAATTCACCGCTGAAGATCAGCTCCTTGGTTCCGCCGATGACGTCGCCGTTCTGGTCTTCCGGCCCGGCCTCGCCGAAATCGAAGCCGCGCACCGTTTTCAAGCCGCCGACATAAAAACGTTCATACAGGGGCAGGTCGTCGCCGTTGTAGCCGTCGGCATAGCCGATGCGGCTCCAGAAGTGGAAGGCGCTGGACCAGACAAACGGGTAGAACTTGTGCCCCTCCAATATCACCTTGTAGAAATCGTTGTCAAATCCTAAAGGTCCGCCGGCCAGGACCCCGGTGCCCTTGAGCTTGTAGCCCTTGGTCGGGAAAAGGTAGTTGTTGAGCTTGTTGCGGGAAATGGTGAAAAACATCTGGCTCGTGGTAGTGGTGCCTTCCTGGTCTTGGATATATTCCGAGGCGTCGTAGCCGATGTTGGAGACCTCGACTTTTTCCAGGCTGTAGCCCAGGGACCAGCTGGTGTATTCGTCGATCGGCTTGCCGATATGAGCCCGGAATCCCCGCTGCACGGTGTCGTAGGCATCGTACTGATACTCTTCGTTGTAGATGTTGAAGCCGGCGCTCATGTTCATATCGAGAAACCAGGGATCGGTAACGCCGATGTTGTAGAAGTGCCGGCTGGCCGAAAGCTCGACGTTGAAAGTCAGGTTGAGCCCTTTACCCAGCCAGTTGCTCTGGGTAACGTTGGCCACGCCGATGATGCTGTCGACCGAACTGTAGCCCAGGCCGACGCTGAAGGTCCCGGTTGAACCCTCGGTTACATCGACCTTGACGTCGATGGTTTTTTCGTCCTTCTGCTCGGTCTGGATGTCGGCTTCCGAGAAGAACTGAGTGTTGTTGATGCGCTCCCGGCTGCGTTTCAGGGCCGAGGCACTGAAAAGATCGCCCTCGGCAAACCTCAACTCCCGGCGGATGACCTTGTCGCGGGTCTTGGTGTTGCCGCTGATTGAGATGCGGCCGAAGAAGAACTTGGTACCCCGGTTGACATGGTAGGCGACGTCGACGGTCCGCTTCTTGGGGTCGATATGCGTCCGGGGATCGATGTCGACATAGGCGTAGCCGCGGTCGGCATAGTAGTTGGAAAGGGTCTCAATGTCTTTTTGCAGGTTGACGTTGCTGAAGGTCTTGCCGGGCTTGCTTTTTAAGATCTTGAGCAGGTTGTTGAGAACCTCGGGCTCGCTTTCGGGGTCGACGATCTCTATTTTGCCCATGTTGAAGACCGGTCCCTCTTCGATGTCGAAATCGAGATAGATCCACTTGCGGTTGTCGTCGAGGGTGATTTTGGGCTTGCTTATCCTGACCTGGACGTACCCCTTGCTCAGATAGAAGGACTTGAGCAGCTTGACGTCATTTTCAAGCTGGTCCTTCTTGAGGATGCCGTCGTCGGTCAGCCAGGAGAGGAAGAAGCTGTAGGTTTTGGTCTGGATTTTCCGGTGCAGGGTCCAGCTGCTGAACTCCTTGTTGCCGTGAAAGCGAATCTCCTTGACGTAGCATTTGGGTCCTTCATCGATGTCGAAGATGATCTTGACCCGTTTTTTCCCGCTTTTGACCGTGGCGACCTTGACCCGGACCGAATAGAAGCCCTTGTCGCGGTAGAGGGCCCTGATCTTTTCCCGGCTTTCTTCGAGTTTTGCCTCGTTCAGCAGGCTGAAAGTGTGCAGGGTTATCTCTTTCAAAAGCTCCTTGCGTTCCACCTCCTTGTTGCCCTTGATGACAATGGCGCTGATGGTCGGCTTCTCGACCACGATAACCGCGAGCTCGACCCCGCGGTCGAGTTTTTTCAGGTTGACCATGATATCGTCGAAGAGGCCGAGCCCGTACAGGGCGGTGATATCCCGGTCGAGAACGGACGGGGAGAAAGGCTCCCCGGTTTTGGTTTTCATGGTCGAGGTGATGGTGTCCCGGGTGACCTTCTGGTTGCCGAGGATCACGATTTTGCTTACCGTCAGTCCGCTGAATCCTTCCCCGGCTACGGCCGCCGGGATGACTGACAGCAGGTAGACGAGGGCCAGGACGGCAAGCAGCGCGGCCAGGGCCGGCCGGGAAGTTTGCGGCCGGCGCCGGCCGGGACCGGAGGGTGCCGGGGGAGATGTTTGAAGGTATGTAGGCATAAAATATTGTTCAGCTATCTATCAGGCTCGGCCGACCGGGTTTCCTGGAGATGGCCGCTGCTTATGTAAAGGGTCCGGTCCATGTACGCGGCCAGCCGCCGGCTGTGGGTGACCAGCAGCAGGGTGGTGTTGAACTGCCGGTTGCATTCGAGCAGCAGGTCGATAATTTCCAGGCTGGTGGCATCATCGAGGTTGCCGGTCGGTTCATCGGCCAGAACCGCCTTGGGCCGCATGACCAGGGCCCGGGCCAGGGCCACCCGCTGCTGTTCACCCCCGGAAAGCTGGCCGGGCTTGTGCTTGAGCCGGTTTTTCAGTCCGACCCGCTCGAGCAGGTCGAGGGCTTGCCGCCGGGCTTCCCGGTGGGGGACGCCGCCGATCAGGGGCGGAGCCATGACATTTTCCAGGGCGCTGAACTCCGGCAGCAGGTGGTGAAACTGGAAAACAAAGCCGATGCTGGCGTTGCGCCAGTGGGCCAGGTCAGCTTCACTGCGGGTGAAAATATCTTCTCCACCGTAGGTAATCCGTCCGCCGGTCGGTTTGTCCAGGGCACCGATGATATGCAGCAAGGTGCTCTTGCCGGCACCCGATTCGCCGCAGATAGCGATTCTCTCCCCGGGTTCGATGCGGAAATCGATGCCTTTCAGCACCGGGATCTCCTGGCCTTCCAGGAAAAAGCTCTTTTTCAGGCCGTCCGCCTTGATCATGGCCGCCCCCCGTTAAGATGGCGGGCCTGGTCGCCGGTTTGGGGCCGGGCCGGTAATTTCCCAAGGTATGGCATGGCCTTTCTCATTCGTAGCGCAGGGCTTCCGCCGGCAGCAGGCGGGAAGCGTTGTAAGAGGGATAGATGGTGGCGACGAAAGAGAGCAGCAGGGAGAGCAGGGCGGTGGCGGCAATATGTACCAGCTGCAGGTCGACCGGCAGCGCGGTTTCGAAGTAGTAGACATCGCCCGGCAGGGTGATGAAGTTGTAGCGCTTGAGAAGTTCGCAGATGAGCACCGAACCGGCCAGCCCGCAGGCGGTGCCGATAAAGCCGATAATCATGCCCTCCCAGATGAAGATCCGCATTATCCTGAAGGAAGGAAGGCCCATGGTTTTCAGAATGGCGATTTCCCGGTGCTTCTCCATGACCACCATGATCAGGGTTGAAATGATATTGAAGGCGGCCACCATGATGATCAGGGCCAGGATGATGAACATGGTCGTGCGCTCCAGCTTGAGCGCCGCAAAGAGATTGTGATTCATGCTGATCCAGTCGCGGGCCCAGTAGGGGTAGGAGAGGGCCTCGCGGATCTTTTCGGCGATTTTTCCGGCCTCGTAGATCCTGTCGACCTCGACCGCGATGCCCGAAACCCGGCCCGGCAGGGAAAAGAATTTCTGGGCCGCTTTCAGGGTCGTGTAGGCGAGGGCCGAATCATACTGGTACATGCCGGAGGTGAAAATGCCGACGATCGTAAAGCGCTGCATTCTCGGCACCAGCCCCAGCGGAGTCGGGGAGCCGCCCGGTGAAACCAGGCGGATCTGCGAGCCCACCCGGACGCCCAGATTGCGGGCCAGTTCACTGCCCAGGATGATTTCCGGTACCGGGGCGTTGGAAGCGGCCTCGGGCGGCGAGAAGTAGCCTCCCTCGACCATCATTTTTTTAAGTTTGCGGCGCAGGGGATCATGGAGCCGGTCGATGCCGCGGATGCCGGCCCCGCTGACCATGCGGCCATGGGTCAGCATCGCCTGGCTCATGATGAAAGGGGCCGCGCCGGTTACCCCCTTCTGGGAGGTGATGACTTTTGTCACCCGCCGGTAGTCGCTGATCGGGCCGCCGTATTTCATGACCATGATGTGGGCGGTATTGCCGAGGATCTTCTTTTTCAGTTCCTTTTCAAAGCCGCTCATGACCGCGATAACCACGATCAGGGCCATGACGCCAAGGGCGATGCCGGCCACCGAGATCATGGAGATCAGTGAAATAAACAGCTGTTTGCGGCGCCCCAGCAGGTGACGTAAAGCAACAAATAGTTCGAAACGCAAGATTTTAAGCCTCGGATGATTGCTTTACGATTGTTCCGGCTTCAGCAGGGGAAAGAGAATGACGTCGCGGATCGAAGAGGAGTCGGTAAACAGCATGACCAGCCGGTCGATGCCGATGCCTTCCCCGGCCGTTGGCGGCATGCCGTATTCGAGAGCCCTGAGATAATCACTGTCGTACTGGTGGGCTTCCTGGTCGCCGGCGGCCTTTTCCTTGAGCTGCTGTTCAAAACGCTCGCGCTGGTCGAGCGGGTCGTTGAGCTCGGAGAAGGCGTTGGCCATCTCCCGGCCGGCGATGAACAGTTCAAAGCGGTCGGTGACGTCGGGATTGGCGTCGTTGCGGCGGGAGAGCGGGGAAACGGTGACCGGGTAGTCGGTGATGAAAGTCGGCTGGATAAGCTGGTCTTCGACCTTTTCGTCAAAGATGTGCATCAGGCATTTACCATGCACCTCCCGGTCCCGGGGGGAGATTTCCAGGCCCAGGTTGTCGATGACCTTGAGAGTCGAATCCAGGTCCTTGATGTCGTCGGCCTTGATGCCGGTGTATTTTTCAATCGCTTCGATTACGGTAAAGTGGTCCCAGGGCGGGGTGAAGTTGATGGTTTGCCCCTGGTAGGTGATGCTTTCCGAATCGTAGAGCTGCCGGCTGATGGCTAAGAACAGCTCCTCGGTCAGCCCCATCAGGTCGAGATAGGTCGCGTAGGCCTGGTAGAATTCGATCATCGTAAATTCCGGGTTGTGCTTGATCGAAATGCCTTCGTTGCGAAAGTTGCGGTTGATTTCAAAAACCCTCTCAAAACCCCCGACCACCAGCCGTTTGAGATAGAGTTCCGGGGCGATGCGCAGGTAGAGGTCGATGTCCAGGGCGTTGTGGTGGGTGATGAAGGGCCGGGCCGCGGCGCCGCCGGCCACCGGCTGCATCATCGGGGTCTCGACTTCGAGGAATTCTCTGTCGGTAAAGAATTTTCGGATGATGTCGATGATCCTGGTTCTCTTGATGAAGGTCTCCCGGACTTCGGGATTGACGATCAGGTCGACATAGCGCTGCCGGTAGCGGGTTTCGATATCCTTGAGGCCGTGCCATTTTTCCGGCAGCGGGCGCAGGGATTTGGTCAGGAGGCTGAGTTCGCTGACCAGCACCGTGACCTCGCCGGTCCGGGTCTTGAATATCGTACCGGCCGTCCCGATGGTATCGCCGATGTCGAACAGTTTGAAAAGCTTGAAAGCCTCGTCCCCGACCTTGTCCCGGCGGATGTAGACCTGGATTTTGCCGGTGCGGTCCTGGAGGTGGGCGAAGGCGGCCTTGCCGAAAAGCCTCAAGGAAACCAGGCGGCCGGCCACTCGGACCGGGGTCGGGTTGGCTTCCAGGGCGGCGGGCTCGCTGGCGGCGAAATCATCGATGATTTCAGCCGCCGTGGTTGAGGGGGTAAAATTGTTGGCATAAGGGTTTATGCCCATCTCGCGCAGCTGTTCCAGCTTTTTCAGCCGCTGCTGACGCAGGCTGTTGTCGGTTTCTTTATTCATGTCACTCATGGCGAATTGTTTTGTTGAATTCTAAAGGTTGATAAACTCGTAAAAAGTCAAAATATTCGATGGCTAAGTAAAAAGCTTCATATGCAAGGCGCCCGAAACCTGAGGAATGAGGCGTACATACAGTACGCCGCAGTGACGAAGGTTGCACCCCAAGGGCACTTCCTCGCTGCGCTCACGGCGA
>WFRT01000344.1 GCA_015486445.1 Pseudomonadota bacterium
GCCCTGACCGTGGCAGGCACCGCCATCGGCCTGAAAAAACTTGACTACGACCGGATCATGACGGTCTCGATCCTGTCAGCCACGTTTTTCGTCGCCTCCCTGATTCATGTTCCACTGGGTCCGGGCAGCGTCCACCTCATCCTCAACGGCCTTCTGGGGGTTATCCTGGGCTGGACCGCGTTTCCCGCGATTCTCATTGCCCTGCTCCTGCAGGCCATCTTTTTTCAATTCGGCGGAATGGTTGTCCTCGGGGTCAACACCTTCAACATGGCGGCCCCGGCGGTCTTGTGTTTCTATCTCCTGCGAACCTGGCTCAAGCGGCCCAAAAGCCGGGCGCTGGCGGCCTTTGCCGGAGGTTTTTTCTCGGTCCTGCTTGCGGCCCTGCTGATGGCCCTGTCCCTGGCCCTCTCGGATGCCGGCTTTCTGGACACCGCCAAACTGGTGGTAGTCGCCCACCTGCCGATTATGGTCATCGAGGGCTTTATCACCATGTTCACGGTCTCGTTCCTGGCCCGGGTCCAGCCGGAAATCCTCAATATCAAACCTTTGCCGAACGAAACCGGAGACCAACCATGAAAAACACGACAACCCTGACCTGCTGCCTGCTTCTGCTGTTGTTCCTGGCGGCCCCGGCCGCGGCCCACAAGGTTCGCATCTTCGCCTACGGCGAAGGCGGCAAGATCGTTGGAGAAACCGAATTCAGCGGCGGCCGCAGGCCAAAAAACGCTAAGGTCCTGGTCTTGAACCAAGCCGACGGAAAGGTCATCACCACCTGCCGGACCGATGAAAACGGCAATTTCAGCCTGCCGATCCCCGAGCCGGCCCGCCGTCATCATTTGAATCTCGAACTAATCGTCAAGGCCGGCGAAGGCCACCAGGGGAAATGGCTGCTGAACGCGGAAGACTACCTGGAGGAAAACCCGGAGAATGAAGTTGTTCCCCAGGAGACCCTGGCCGACCGGCAGCCGGCCGGAAAGCCCTCGCCGACCGCCACGGCGGCAAACCCGCCGGCCGCCTCCCCGACCGTCATCAGCGCCCGCGATATCCGGAAAATTGTTGAAGACGCGGTAGACAAAAAGATCGGCCCGTTGAAACGAATCCTGCTCGAAAACCAGGACCGGGGCCCGACCATCCAGGATATCATCGGCGGCATCGGTTATATTATCGGCCTGGCCGGAATTGCCGCCTATTTCAAGGCCCGGAAAAAATAACCCGCGGCCGGGATTAAAGCTTTAACGAGCGGAGCGAGTGCTGGAAAAACAGAAATCTTAACGCTTAGCGAAGAAAAACCGCGCCCGACCCCGTTTTCGGCTGAATAGTTACTCAATCTTTAAATAACAGGTTAAGGGAGGTAAACAATGCGCAAACGTCTATACATGAGCCTGATCATTGGAATTGTCCTGCTCGCCGCCGGTCCGGCGGCGGCCCATTTCGGGATGCTGATCCCCTCCAGCGACATCGTCACCCAGCAGAACAAGAACCTCGAACTGACCCTCTCATTCTCTCACCCTTTCGAGGGTCACGGTATGAAAATGGAGAAGCCGGCCGCTTTCTACGTTGTCCGGGACAAGCAGAAAACCGACCTATTGAAAACCCTGAAAAAAACCGTGATCATGGGGCACCAGGCCTGGCACACCACCTACAAAGTGAAACGGCCCGGAGTCTACCAGTTCGCCGTGATCCCCAAACCCTACTGGGAGCCGGCCGAAGACATCTCGATCATCCACTACACCAAGACCATTGTCGCCGCCTACGGGGCCGACACCGGCTGGGACCGGCCGCTCGGCCTGCCGACTGAAATCGTTCCCCTGCTCAGGCCTTTCGGCAACTATGCCGGCAACAGTTTTGTCGGCCAGGTGCTGCTCAACGGCAAACCGGTGCCTTTTGCCGAGGTCGAAGTCGAATTCTACAACCGGGGCCAAAAGTTGAAAGCTCCCAGCGACTACCACGTCACCCAATTGATCAAGGCCGACCCCAACGGCATCTTCACCTTTACCTGTCCCCGGCCCGGCTGGTGGGGCTTTGCCGCTCTCAACGAAGCCGACTACAAGCTCAAGAATCCCGAGGGCCGGGAAAAAGGGGTTGAACTCGGGGCCGTGCTCTGGATTTACCTGGACAAATACCAGGAACGCTGAACCGCGACACCACCACAATCAGCCCTACCAGGCACAGGAAAGGCCGGCAAACAATGCCGGCCTTTTTCATTTACCGAGAAAAACAGCAACAACCTATTCGCCCCCTGTCGGCTCCCGGCCCGGGCACGCCACGATTTCCCGGTAGCGCCGAAACTCATCGAGCAGAAAATTTCTCCCGGCCGACTGCCGCAGAAAATCCCAGGGCGGCGAAATTTCCGGATCCCGTCCGGCCAGGGCCGCGCCGGACCGGGCGACAATCGGCTTGAGATCCCGGGCTCGAACCCGGCCGCCCGCGGCCAGTTTGACAATTACCTCGGCCAGTTCCGGCCCGCCCCGGCTCAACAACGCCTGCCAGCCGGCGGCCAGCGGGTTCTCCATATCGATCTCGATGCCTCCCGGACGCCGCAGCTCCTTCCGGAGAAAGGCCTGCTTTATTTTGAGTTCCGGCAGCGGGGCGAACCCGGCCCACTGCAGCGGGGTGTGGGGCTTGGGGATAAAAGGGTTGATGCTGACCTGGAGGGCGATATTCAGTGTCGGTCGATCACGATGGCACAGCATGGTCCGGCGGATTGCATAAACCAGGTCGACAATCGCCGAGA
>WFRT01000345.1 GCA_015486445.1 Pseudomonadota bacterium
AATAGTATGAAAAATTTGACAAAAATCATTTTCATGATTTATTTTCCCTGCTTAGGTTCTGAAAAAGGTTCTCTAACTTGAGACCATTTACTGTACAGAGCCTATTTTAAAAAGTCAATCTTAGAGTATCACAACCAGGGGGTAGACGCTACAGGACAATAAAAAAAAAGAAAAGCCCTGATTTCTCAGGGCTTTCAGGGCGATACTGAACAGTATCGGAATATCAGATGGTGCCGAAGGCCGGACTCGAACCGGCACGGACGCACGCCCACTACCCCCTCAAGATAGCGTGTCTACCAGTTCCACCACTTCGGCAAGGGGTTCCGGTCAGGGAAACCGCCGGTCTTCTAAACCATATATCCAGCCTTGTCAAGAGATTGTTAACCGGTATTCGCGGGGCCGGGCCGGGGACGACAATTTTATTGAATTTTTTGCCGCGATTGTATAAATCAGCCCGACACTAGCAGTTTTCATGGCTCCCCGGAGTTCCCTGGCAAGCGGCCGGGAGAGCAAAGAGCTTGCGGCCGCCGCCCCGGTGTCTCCCGGTGCCTGGTTTTGCCAGGGGCTTGTAATTTCATGCGGCCCGGCCGGCCGCCCCATGTTTTTTTGAAAGGAATTTTTGATGCTGAAAGAGACCTCGCCAACCCGGCCGGCCGGGCGCAAGTCCTGGCATGGCCTGGGGTTTTCCCTCCGTTTTATCTGCCGCAATTTCAACCTGCTGGGTTTGAGCCTGTTGCTGATGTGTGTTACCGCCCTGTTGACCTGGCTGGGATACCTGTTGACCATCCATTTTGCCGACGGCATGACGGCCCGTTTTTTTCAGACGGTTCCGGAGGCCGCCGGGATTGTCGGCTGGCTCAAACTCAAGGGCTGGTGGCTGCTCAAGGGGCTGTTTTATCTGGTCTCGCGGATCATCGCCTTTTACCTGGCCTTTCTGGTAGCCTATTCCCTGACTTCCCCGGGTTATTCCTTCCTGAGCCTTTCGGCGGAAAAGAAATATCTGGGCGAAGCCTTTGCCGGGGATGAGAGCTTTTCCTGGGGGGTTGTCGTCAAGGACCTGATTGAAGGCTGCAAGATCGGAATTTTCGGTCTCGGGGTGACGGTCACCGCTTTCTTCCTGAGCCTGATTCCGGGGCTTGGTTCGGGCCTGGTGGTTCTCATCTACATCCTCTATTCCGCCCTGATGTTCATCGACTATCCGGCCTCCCGCCAGCACTGGAGCCTCGGAGAAAAACTGGGCTGGATCAGGAAGCAGTGGCCCCGGGCGCTGCGGCTGGGCTGGCTGCCGGCCCTGGTCAGCATGATTCCCCTGGTCAACATTTTCATCATGGCTCTGTTGTTTCCCCTGTTTACGGTGCATGCGACCCTGAATTTCATCGGCGGCGACCGGGAGGCGAAACCTGTGGCCCCGTAGATTCGGGCCGGGAGCCGGCCGGGCTGCCGGTTTCCGGGAAATACCTTGACATTGCTTCAGGAAATATTGCTATTAAACCCGGTCTTAGACCGGGTTTCTGTCGCGGCCTGTGGCCGACCGGAATAAGCTTTCAAGTTCAAGCAAGGAGACGATGGTGAACAGAATTGTTGCAAAAAAGGAATTTTCCCGCAACCCGGGGGTCAAGATGATGCAGATCGAGGCCCCGGGCATTGCCCGCAAGGCCAAAGGCGGGCAGTTTGTCGTGTTTCGCCTGGGGGAGACCGGTGAGCGGGTGCCCCTGACGGTGGCCGACACCGATCCTGAAAAAGGGCTGGTGACGATTATTTTCCAAGAGGTCGGAAAAAGTACGATGGCGCTCGGCGCTCTCGAGGTTGGCGACTGCCTGGCCGATTTTATCGGCCCGCTGGGACAGCCTACCCATATGGACAGCTACGGCACCGTGCTCTGTGTCGCCGGCGGGATCGGCATTGCCCCGACCCATAACATTGCCAAGGCGCTCAAGGCGCATGGCAACCGCATCATTACGGTGATGGGGGCCCGGACCCGGGAGTTGCTTTTCTGGGAAGAGAAGATGCGGGCCTTGAGTGATGAACTCTACGTCTGCACCGATGACGGTTCTTATGGTATCCACGGCCTGGTGACCAAGGTGGAGCAGGAACTGCTGGAAAAGAACCGGGATGGCGGCGATATCAACCTGGTGATCGGCATCGGGCCGCCGATCATGATGAAATTTGTCTGCCAGACCTCGAAGCCTTTCGGGGTCAAAACCCTGGTCAGCCTGCCGACCATCATGGTCGATGCCACCGGGATGTGCGGTGCCTGCCGGGTGACGGTCGGCGGGAAAACCAGGTTTGTCTGTGTCGACGGGCCTGAATTTGACGGCCACCAGGTCGATTTCGACGAGATGATGAAACGCCAGTCGATTTACCTGGAGCAGGAAAAACTGGCCCGGGAGCGTTACCTGGAAGAGACCGGGTGCTGCGGGGAGTGCGGAGGTGACAGGCAATGAGTGAAACCAACAAGGCGAACAAGCTTCCCCGGCACCCGATGCCGGAGCAGGAACCCCGGGTCCGGGCCCGTAATTTCGATGAAGTGCCTTTCGGCTACCCGCCCGAGACCGCCCGTCTCGAGGCCGGCCGCTGCCTGCGCTGCAAGAAGCCGAAATGTGTCGAGGGCTGTCCGGTAAATGTCAAGATTCCGGAATTTGTCGGCCTGATCGCCGACGGCGATTTTCTGGCCGCGGCCCACAAACTCAAGGAAACCAACGCTCTGCCGGCGGTCTGCGGCCGGGTCTGCCCGCAGGAGAGCCAGTGCGAGGCCCGCTGTGTACTGGGGAAAAAGGGGGAACCGGTGGCGATTGGGCGGCTGGAGCGCTTCGCGGCCGACTACGAACGGGCCCAGGCCGAGATGGAACTGCCGAAAATCGCCGCGGCCAGCGGCCGCAAAGTGGCGGTTGTCGGGGCCGGGCCGGCCGGGCTCACGGTGGCTGGCGACCTGGTCAAGCTCGGCCACCAGGTAACCATTTTCGAAGCCCTGCACAAGGCCGGCGGGGTTCTGGTCTACGGCATCCCCGAGTTTCGCCTGCCCAAGGCGATTGTCCAGGCCGAGGTAGACTATCTCAAGGCTCTCGGGGTTGAGGTGGTCACCAGTCATGTTGTCGGCCGGCTCGAGACCGTCGCCGAGCTGCTGGAGCGTTTCGATGCCTGTTTCATCGGCACCGGCGCCGGGTTGCCGGTCTTCATGAAACTGGAAGGGGAAAACCTGAACGGAGTGTACTCGGCCAACGAGTACCTGACCCGTTCCAACCTGATGAAGGCCTACCGTTTCCCCGAGTACGACACCCCGATTGTCAAGGGCAGGAAAGTGGCAACCTTCGGCGGCGGCAACGTGGCGATGGATGCCTCGCGCACGGCGCTGCGGCTGGGGGCCGAGAAGTCCTATATCGTCTATCGCCGTTCCGAGGCCGAGATGCCGGCCCGCAACGAAGAGATCCACCATGCCAAGGAAGAGGGGGTCGAACTGGTCCTGCTTGCCAACCCGCTGCGCCTGCTCGGCGATGACCGGGGCTGGCTGACCGGGGTCGAGTGCATTCGCATGGAACTTGGCGAGCCCGACGAATCGGGCCGGCGCCGGCCGGTGCCGATCGAGGGCTCGGAATTTGTGCTCGAAGTCGATACGGCGGTCGTGGCCATCGGCAACGGCCCCAACCCGCTGGTGCCTTCAACCACCCCGGGGCTGGAGACCAACCGCTGGGGGAATATCGAGGCCAGCCTGGAAACCGGGGCCACCAGCCTGTCCGGGGTGTTCGCCGGCGGTGATATCGTCACCGGGGCGGCCACGGTAATCGAGGCCATGGGAGCCGGGAAAAAAGCGGCGGTGGCCATGCACGAATATCTCGGTAGCCGGTAGGGGAGGCGAGCCCGGGTATTAAAGGGGCGGCTTGAGCCGCCCCTTTTTTATGCCCCTTTTGTGTAACTATTCAGCCAAATCCGGGGTCGGGCGCGGCTTTTCTTCGCTAAGCGTTAAGATTTCTGTTTTTCCTTACCCTGTGTTCGACAGTTGTAGGCTAAATTTTGCCTTTAAGGCTTGCTAACCTCCCGAAAATACTCAATTCAGTTTTCTGGGAGCTCAAAATCTATAGGCACACGATTTGTAGAATAACTCTTGACGTACAATTACATTCATGCTATCCAGGTGGGCATGTATGTTCGAACTATAAAGAGAAAAAACAAGGATGGCTCAGTCGTTGAATACGTGCAACTGGCCCACAATGTTCGTCATCCTGAAAAGGGCTATTCCAAGGCTGAAGTTGCCTATTCGTTTGGTCGCCGTGACCAACTCGACCTTAAAGCCCTGAGGCGGTTAATCAATAGCCTTGGCCGCTTCCTTGATCCAGAAGATGTTCTTCAACTGCAGGCGCAAAGTTCCGGCTCTTTGAAATTTGTTTCCAGTCGACCTTATGGTGGCGCCTATCTTCTGAAAGCACTATGGAAGCGGCTCAATATCGATGATTGTCTGGGCAAGGCTTTAAAGAATCGGGCATTCACTACACCCATTGTTGAAGCCTTGTTTGCCATGGTAGCCAACCGAGCTCTGGCACCCAAATCAAAACTGGCGGTCGAAGAATGGGCAGCCAATGATGTCTACCTCGACAACGATCATGATTTACAGGTTCAGCACCTGTATCGAGGAATGGATTTTCTTCTCGAACACCAGGACGCCATTCAGAAAGAGGTTTATCGGTCAACCGCGAACCTTCTCAACTTGAGTGTTGACCTGATATTCTTCGATACCACCAACACTTATTTTGAAA